>JAKJGF010000240.1 GCA_022704525.1 Bacillota bacterium
CCGGACAGGGACAGACTTGTGAGATGGATACTAACTTACCTGTTGCGGTACTTAGAAATTTTCCATTAAATCATCTACAGCAGTAAGGCCTCCATATTCTTCTATTATAATATCATCCATTTCATCTGCTATAACACCCACATGAAAGATAGAAGTTATAAACTCCTTTTCCTCAAGAGTTGAACCTAAAAGGACATGATCAAGAAGAATATAACCATCTTCATCTATGGAAAAACGGCCAAAAACATTCTTATTATTCATTCTGAGAAGATTATATAAAAGAGGTTTGTCAAGTCTTGCTCCCTTTACCACAGCTGCTCTGCATATAACTACAGATTCTTCTCTCTCTTTATCTTTCTGTATATAAATATATACAAAAGTAGTATTCTTTCTTGTTACAAAAAGAGTTTCACTGACTTTATCATAACCCTCTTCACCATAAGCATTTTTTAAATAACCTTCGATTTTTGCGGAAACTTCTTGTAATATATCCATAACATTCTCCCAAAATCAACTATCCACTTCAGTAATCAGTACAGCTTTACACCTTTTGCAAAATTGAAGGTCCGTAGAATTTATCTCCAGACATCTGAAACATGTTATAAAATTTTCTTCCATTTCCTTCAGAGAAATTACCTCATTCGCTTTTTCAAGACAATCAGGCCTTTCTTTTAGATCTTCCAGACCTTTAACTAAATACTCTTTATCCTTATTTACAGAATAATTTTTAATTCTTACAAGGGTTTCCTTCTGTTTTTCTATGGCTTCCTTTATAGGTACAATCTGAGGGTCCTGAGATAATTTCAAAATTCTCTCATATAGAGCTTCATTTTTAATTATAAGGGTTGCCAGCTTTTCTTCAAAAACAGTCACAGGGACTATGCCTTTACAAATACCTGTTATAGCATCTCTTAAATCAGAAACTTCCATATCTCCCATAGGATTCCCTGAAGAATCAGAGTAAAAGTCCACAAAATCATCTATAATAGGAAAAGTAGATGAAGGTGCTAAAACCTTTAATTCTTCACTTAATTTTCTGGATTTACCGGACATATCCTCTGAAATCTTCTGAAATTCTATTATACCATCCTTCAGTAGATTATTATTATTAATATGTATCTCTATATTCTTTAAAGACAAATCTCTTTTAAAAATAAAACCTCCAAGTAACATCAAAAGTGTAACAAAATCGTCATTCTCAATATTTAAAGCTCTTATATTGTCAAGACTTGCCCTGAGTCTTTCATCATAAGCTTTTACTTCTTTCACACAGACCTTCAGTCGATTTTTATCTCTCTGGGCACCTCTTACTATAGCCATACCAGTATCTATAAGTTGTACTACCTCTGTTGGAAAAGCTAATACCATTTTTTACCTCCTCAAACTCAAAATTTAGTGAGTATTTTCTTGAAGAACTTCTACAAGTTCCTGACCGGCTCTTACAAAATTCATTGCTTTTCTTTCAATCTCCCCTCAATTTCTATCAAAGCCATTACTTCATCTATAGCTAAAAGTTCTTTGGGGTCAACTTTATTATCTGCAAAAATTATCAAACACAATTCATAAAGTAATAGGGATTTCCCTGCCACAGTCTTTATAAGGGAAATAATCTCTTTTAAATCCTGCTTTTTATTAAGTTCCTAATTTAATCTATCAGAATATTTATTACCTTCTTCATCAAGACCCAGAATAATCTTTTCTATCATATTGTATCTACTTTTAGTAATATTTGCCAGCTTATAATCCAACATCTGAATAAGTATATTTTATCACAGGTCATTAAAGAAAACAATGGCTATTACTCATTCTCCAGTATAATCTTACCTTCACCTATAAGTTGAAATATACGCTTAATCTCTTCCTGTTCATCTTTTGTAACCCTGCCATCTGCCATGATTGCTGCCTGTAATCTTTCTCTTTCCTCCAGAGTTATCTTACCATCAGCAATAATTTCATCAACAAATTTCTTAATATCCATCAAAGCCTCCTTGAAATCATAATGCGTAATATGTGGTACTCAACTTTATGTAATGTATACCGTTTACTGCCAAGTCCTCACTCTTCACCCTTCACTTCTCACGAGCTAATTTACTTTGAAAACTTTACAAACTCCTGTAAATCTTTTTCATAAGGGAATCTTCTAAGTACCCTTTTCAATCTTCTCTTAAAGTCATCTATCTTATGCAGTTTCAAATAAACATTAAGTTTACCTATATGAGCCGTAATATTGTCAGGAGCAAGAGCTATAGCTTTATCGTAAAAATCACTTGCCTTTTGCAATTGATTTAATTCATAATAAGAATAAGCTATTTTATCATAAATATCAGAATGATTATTAGTTGTATCAATCTCCAGAACCTTATAAAAATATTTTAAAGCCTCTTCGAAATATTGCATTCTTAAACATGTTATTCCAAGATTATACAATAACATTACATCTGCAGAATTATGTTTCAAAAGCTGACTAAAAATCTCATAGGCTTCAGAAAGACCATCAAGTGATAAATATTCTATTCCCATTTCTATCATAAGATTTATCTTGTCATTTTCTTTCTCACAAATAGAAAGTTTATACTTTGTATAAGCCAGATTTAAAATCTTATATTCCTCTAAAAACTCTTTTATACCCCCATATTTAATAAAATTGTTACAATATATACAACAATCGGGATGAGGCATATGAGTTTCTACCTGTCCAAAAATCCTGCAAAAGAGTGGTCGTGCATTATAAATACTACAACCTGAACTCTTAATATGAAAAGGACATACCGGTAAATTTCTATAAAAAAGAAAATCTTCAAATTCTTTAAGAGATATGGGTATTAAAGTCCCTTCTATATAACTGGCAATAAAGTCTCTTTCCAGAGGATAGAGGGAAGGAAATTTCATCCTGGAGCTACAACAATAATGACAATCTCCACAGATTCCAGAGGTTTTTACATCAAAAGACTGATGAAATTTCTGAAAAAAACCTTTAAGATCAAGGAAAAATTGATCCTTCAAAATAATATCCTTTCAACGTAAAAATGTTTCAGGTTCAGTAGCTCTTTCTTTAGCCTCTTCAAAAGAGACTTTCCCACTCAGAACCAGATCCTTAAGGGCCTGATCCATAATTTGCATACCCTGATCCCTACCGCTTAATATAAGAGATTCCATTAATGAAATCTTGCCTTCCCTTATAAGAGAAGATATACCTGTAGATTCGAGCATAATTTCCATAGCACAACATCTTGACTTACCATCAATAGTTTTCAGCAACGTCTGAGAGATAACAGCTTTCAAAGACGTCGATAGCATCGATCTTATCTGTCCCTGTTTTTCTGACGGAAATACATCTATAATTCTATCAACTGTCTTAGCAGCACTGTTAGTATGAAGTGTAGCAAAAACAAGTATACCCATATCAGCTGCTGTAACAGCCAGTGAGACTGTTTCTAAATCTCTCATCTCACCGATCAATATTATATCAGGATCTTCTCTCATAGCAGCTCGCAAAGCATCAGCAAAAGATCTAGCATGAAGCCCTACCTGTCTGTGAATAATAAGACATTTATCACTTGTATGGGTAAATTCAAGAGGATCTTCTATAGTTATAATCTTGGCACTCCTGTTACGATTGGCATAATTTATTATAGCTGCCAGAGTGGTAGATTTACCACTACCAGTGGGACCTGTTACAAGAATTAATCCCTGTCTATAATGGATAAATCTTTTTAAAACAGATGGCAACTCAAGATCATCAATAGTTGGCATATCAATAGGAATCTGTCTAAAAACTGCTCCTGTACCATTATTTTGTTTAAGAACATTTATTCTAAATCTAGCTATATCTTTAGCTTCATACGAAGAATCCAGATCTCCCAATTCCTCAAACTTTATAATTTCATCTTTTGTAAGTGATTGATAAATAAGTGCTTTAGCCTGTTCAGAAGAAAGACAAGGAAGATCCGAAGGAATTATATCTCCATGGAGTCTGAATACAGGAGGATATTCTGGGAGTATATGAAGATCTGATATATTTTCAGTTATCATAATATCAAATAAATCATTAATGGTATATTTACCATTGATTTCTGTTGTAATAACATTGGGTACCCTATATACCTCTGCATCCTTTGTAACTTCTTTAGTTTGCCTTTGCTCCTGTGTTACAGCAGATTGTATTTGTTCCTGTTTTCCCTGTTCATCTTTATTCCAAATTCGTCCTAACAAAATAATTCATCCTTTCTTTAAAAGAAGATCAAATAAAAACTGCTTTATCTATGGCGGCACCCATAGCGACATCTCTTGTTATTAATCCATCTGCATAGAGCTGTTTTAATGCTATATCCATAGACTGCATACCGAGATTCCTGCTTGTCTGCATAAGTGAGTTAATCTGATATATCTTCTTTTCTCTTATAATATTAGAAAGAGGTCTGCACCCTATAAGTAACTCAACGGCAGCTACTCTACCTTTTTTATCCTTACGAGGCAGAAGTTGTTGTGATATTACACCTCTCAGAGCTTCTGAAAGCATAAATCTTATCTGTTGTTGTTGTCCATGGTGAAAGGAATCTATTATTCTATCTATCGTTCTGGCAGCATCGGTAGTAGGAAGAGTGGATAACACCAGATGACCTGTTTCTGCTGCCGTCATAGCCTGTTGAATTACCTCAGGATCTCTGAGTTCACCTATCATAATAACATCCGGGTCCTCTCTCAGAACATATTTAAGTGCTGTTTGATAAGAGTCAGAATGTTTTCCTACTTCCCTCTGTCTTATAATACCTTTCTCTGGTAAATGAATATACTCAATAGGATCTTCCACTGTAACTATATGACAGGCTTTAGTCATATTTAAGTGATTAACTAAAGCTGCCAGTGTAGTAGTTTTTCCGCACCCTGAAGGACCTGTCACTAAAATCAATCCCTGATGAAAATTAAGAAGTTTTAATACAGTCTGAGGTAAACCCAGTTCTTTTATAGTAGGACAGGTACATCCAATACCTCTAAAATTAGCATCCCATCCAAGTTTCTGCATATAAACATTAGCTCTGAAACGATAAGGTTTACCGTCTTTTTCCACCTGATAAGATAAATCTATATTTGTAAGTCTTTTAAACTCTTCCAGTTGTCTTGCAGTAAGAAATTCCTGTATAAATTTTCTGCTCTCTAAAGGATTAATAACAGGTTCTCCTTTAATTTTACTTAACTCTCCATGGAGTCTAATTATAGGAGGAGATCCAGCTGATATATGAAGATCTGAAGCACCCATTTCAATGGTCTTTAATAAAAGTTCATCTACTTTTGTCATTTCTTACCCCACTTTACGATTGAATTTTCTCCAAATTATAACACTTTGTACGTCAGCAGTCAATTCGAGAGAAGTGAAAAGTGAAGAGTGAAAAGTAAAAGGAGTTTTTATTATTATTTTCAATTCTGAAAAAAGATTTTGCTGATTTTAATAGAATTTATAATAAAAATATAAAACTCAGGAGGAAGTATATGAATAAGAATACAACAAAGATATTAAAAATATTAAAAGAAACATATCCGGAAGCAAAGACGGCCTTGAAACATGAAAATCCCCTCCAACTTCTTGTAGCCACAATACTTTCAGCCCAGTGTACTGATGAAAGGGTAAATAAAGTAACACCTGTTCTTTTCAAAAAATATAAAACAGCAGAAGACTTTGCCTCTTCAAATATAGAGGAACTTAAAAATGTAATTCGCTCCACCGGATTTTTTAATCAAAAAGCAAGATTTATAAAAGAAATGGCACAAAAACTAATAAAGGATTTTAAAGGCTGTGTCCCTGATACTATGGAAAATCTTATAAAACTCCCGGGAGTAGCAAGAAAAACGGCAAATGTAGTTTTAGGTTATGCTTTTAGCAAAACTGAAGGTATTGTGGTAGATACTCATGTAAAAAGAGTCTCTTTCAGACTCGGCTTTACCGACAAAAAAGAGGCCGACTCTATTGAAAAAGATCTTATGAATATCTTTTCTAAAGAAGAATGGATATTTTTATCCCAGGCTTTAATCTGGCATGGCAGAAGTTTATGTAAAGCAAGAAAACCTGCCTGCGAGAAGTGTCCCCTCTTTGAGTGGTGTCCTTCAGGAGTTACATTTGTTAAGAGTGAGCAGTGAGCAGGAAGTTTAAGAGTTGAGAGTTTAAAACTGGAAATTAAGGAACTCTCAACTCTAAACCTTAAACTATAAACCACCAATCACTCTTCCACTTCCTCAATTTCTCCTGCATCAAAAAGTTTCAAAATTCTATCTATCTGTTCATATCCTTCCTCTGTCTCTCCTTCTTCCGTAAGGGCCTGTTTCAGTTGTTCCGCTTCTTCCTTTGTAATTTTATTATCCTCAAGTATTCTGTCTACAAGAGTTTTAAGGTCTTTTTTCATGTAAATACCTCCTTAAAAATCGTGATGAGCGACGCGTAGCAGGCGAGTTATTTATCGTGAAACATGAGTTATGAGACAATTTTTTCTTTTCACCTTTCACTCTTCACCCTTCACGTATGACATCTCCCTCACGTCTAACGCCTTACCTCCAATATTTCCGGTATTCATCTAAATCTATTATATTTTCTTCACGCTGTCTTAGTAATTTGCTGGCTTTATCGAGGGTTCTTCTTTCTTTTTCTGAAATTTTCTCCATACCATAAAGAGATATTTTCTGAAGTATTTTATCGGCTTCCTGCTGGATCCTTACATAATCTTCATCTCTTTTGATCATAATCTCTTCCAGTTTCTTTTTCTTTCTTTTTTCAAGATCTAAAAGTTCATCAAAAAAACTCGATTTTTTTATATAGATATATCCAAAAAACATGCCACCCAGATGGGCTATATGAGCCACACCTGTCATCTGAAAAGACATTAAAAATTCTACTGCTGCAAATATTATAACAGCATACTTTGCCTTCATGGGAAATAAAAAAAGCATTAATATGATAAGATCAGGAA
>JAKJGF010000241.1 GCA_022704525.1 Bacillota bacterium
TTTTTGATGCCATAGAAGCAGCACCAACGATAGCACCAAGGCCGGAAGCAGATATAAGATAACCCAGTGTACGAGGACCGCCGTGAAAAATGTCTTTCGCAAAAACAGGCATAAGTACTCCATAGGACATTCCCATTAAACTTACCAGACCTGTGAGAAATAAAGTGGTTTTAATGGAGACAGAACCAAGGATATAGGTAAGGCCTTCTTTTATTCCCTGTAAAATACGAGTTTCTCTGGTTTCCATTCTTTTTTGATTACTCTTTATAAGTACCAAAGCGATAATAATAGGCAAAAAACTTATACTATCAAGAAGAAAACACATTCCTTCTCCAAAGTAAGCAATTAGAAGACCTGCTATTGAAGGTCCTATAAGGCGGGCAGAATTAAAAAGGATGGAATTCAGGGCAATAGCATTCCCTAAATGTTCTTTTTTATCTACGATATCTACTACAAAAGACTGTCTTGTAGTCATATCAAAGGCACCAATACATCCGGTTATAAGGCTTAAAATTACTACATGCCAGATAGTGACTATACCGGTAAGAACAAACATAGCAAGTATGAAAGATTGTATCATATACATAATCTGAGTGATCATTAAAATTTTACGACGGTTGAAACTATCTGCTATTACACCTGCAAAGGAAGCCAGGAGAAAGGAAGGGAACTGGCCGGCAAAACCGACTGTACCAAGTAAAAAAGCAGAGTTGGTTAAACGATATACCAGCCAGCCTATAGCAGTAAATTGAAGCCATGTGCCAATAAGAGATATACCCTGTCCGATAAAAAAAAGAAGATAATTTCTGGAACTTAAAGCCCGGAAAAATAACTGAAACCTTGTTCTATTATCACTGGTCATTCCCAAAATTTTTCACGGCTTTCTTTATATTATTTTCATGAGATTCTCTATAAAAAGGACTTATATCTCCTCTGAATTTGACTATAGACTCTACAGTTATATTCTCTTCATGAGGGTCTTCTCCTTTTTTAAGGAAATATATAACCCTGTCTCTTAATTCCTCCAGATAATGTATGTTATCTTTTATAAGTAATGAATCCTGCCTTTGCCCATGAGAAGGAATAACCCTTGAAAAATTCCTGTCTTCAAGATATTTAAGATTTCTTATATATGTATCTATTCCGGTTCTTTCAAGTAAAGGGAATGGATCTTCCACCATATCTCCTGCAATAAGAATATTCTCCGGCCTTATTATAATAACAGAGGAATCCTCTGTATGACCGGGTAAATGTTTTATTTCTACATTGCCATCTCTATCATAAAAATTTATTTCCTTTTCGAAAATAAAATTTGGTAATACTAATTCTATTTCTTCTTTAATCCATTCGGGATATTTTTCAGAAATTTCCTTCAGTGTATTCTCACCTTCAGATTTAATCACTTCAAAACATTTTCTGTGGGCTATAATTTCCCAATCTTTAAAAGCACTGTTACCCCATATATGATCAAAATGAGAGTGGGTATTTACTACATAGAGTTTTCTATCACCCTTGACCTTTTTACAATAATCCACTATTTCTGGTATAGAAGACGGTCCCATATAGGTATCTATTACAAATATCCTGGTTTCTGTTAAAACAACAGGTAAATTAAAACAGAATGGTTCTGGAAAATGAAAAAGTTCTAAATGAAACATACAAAAATACTACTCTAAAATCAAGACTTTACCTATTCCTCAAATCTCTTACCTTTCCATTTATTGTCGGGGTCTCCCTCTTTTTCTCCTATCCACTGCTCACAGGTAAAAGAGTCATCTGAGAAATGAAAGATAAAAATTCCCGAATCCTTTGGCGGTTTATATGTAGGTTTCTGAGACCAGACACCTTCAACAGTTTTTCCATCTAAAGAAATAATTCCTTCAATCTTTCCATCTTTATCTTCATAATTACCTGTAATATGATTACCTTCTGCCTTCATAATTAAAATTCCCCGGTCTGTATCCCAGATACCTGAAAAATTATCGGAAGTATCAGTAACCCTTGTGCCAAACAATTTCCTTATATTATCTTCAAAGCCCCGCCAGGCACTTCCGGTAAAACTATTACCATCTTCGGAAAGTGTTATGGAAAATTTCCCCGCATTAAAACCCGGTCCGAAAGTAGGGGGATCAAACCAGTTACCTGAAAGAGTTTTTCCATCTTCAGAGAAAAGTCCTGTAAAATGACCTCCATCAGAACCATAGGTTCCTTCTATATAGTTACCCTGGTTTTTTATGATCATTACACCGCAGTTAGTATACCAGTCACCCTGAAAAGTTTTTTCTTCTGCCATCAGACATGCTGTAATCAATAAATAAGAAACCATAATACATAATATTACAATAATTAGATGTTTACTTTTTTTCATTAACTCTTTACCTCCATAAAATATTTTCTCATTACCATAAAACGATTATAATATAATTCAATAATTATAATCGTTTTGAAAAATAAAAACAATATTAGTGGAAGTTACTAAGAGATTTTATAATGACCCGGGTAAAAATATTGAAGCAGTATATGTATTTCTTCTCTTTTAAAATATGGTTCAAAATGTCAGAAAATTAAGAAGTAAAAAGTGAAAAGACGTTTCACCTTTCACTGATTAAGAAACATTCCCTCATAAAAAGGGAAATTGCGTTATACTGTCTTCTTCCATTTCTTCGATGTCCAGAAAATTTTTAATCTGCTTTTTTACATAGAGGGCATGATCTTTTTCTTTAAAGCCAAAAAGAAACAGGCCCCTTCTGCCATCTTTCAGTGTAAAACCCAGATCATAAACTGTGGTTTTAAAGGTCCTGTTTATCATACGGGCGAAGCAATAGATATACTTGATTTCCTGGGAGTTAATATTATTATTTAAAAAACACGGAAGAGGACCATGAATGACAGAAAATTGTTCCTTATTTATCTTAACAACAGTTTTATTCACAAAACCTGTAATAGCCCTGTAGATAAAAAACACACAGACAAGGGTAAAAACTATAGAAATTATAGACATAGGATTATTCATACCGGCACTTTTTGAGAACAAACTCGGTAGAAACCATATAATATATATAATTAAAAGAATACTGTAGATAATAAAATAAAGAGTCTCAGGGGAAAACCATTTCTTTGTAATTAAAAGTTCCCTCTCATGCTGTTCTACAGTTATATCTTTCGGCAGATCCATATTAAATCACCCCTTTTGAGAGTACATACACTATATCTTCTAAAAAATCTGCAATACCGCCCCAGATACGCTCGATATCATTCGTTTCATGGCTGAATAATACTACCGGACAGTCTTCTGTATTTTTCTGCTCCTTTAATTCCAGGGCAAAATAATCTCCATACCTATTATTTGCAAAATTCAGATAACCTTTCCATATAACTGCGGGTCGTACTTCGACCCCGGAAGTGCATCTATACGAAAAGTAAGGGTATATTTTGGCATAATATTCTATTTCATCCTTCCAGTTTATTCTATAGTTAATTGCATAACTATTAGAATAAAAAAATATTGCAATAACTATTATCTTGTATTATAATATAATATATAAATAAAGTGAATAATAATATTAATGAGTAATGAACAGAAGAAAACCATAAAAACACCTTTAATTATCCATCCATTCTTTATAGGAATATTCCCTGTAATCTTTCTTTTTTCCAGAAATATAGAACAGGTAACAGTAAGTGAAATTCCAATACCGATATTGATTATACTTACCTTCACATTTTTGGCAGTATTTCTCCTGAGCTTTATATTTAAAGATAAAAAAAAAGCCGGTATAATAGTATCCTTCTTTTTAATTTTATTTTTCTCTTACGGAAATGTCTATAATTTTATATATTATTCAGGAGTTAAACTTCAGGATAGTAAGTATTTATTAATTTTATGGATTATAATCTTTTGTTTAATAAGCTGTTTTATCATAAAAACAAAAAAAAATTTAAGCCATCCTACGTCTGTCTTAAATATTATAGCTATTACACTGGTCCTTATATCTTTAATTAATATCCTGTTTTATTTCTTAAAAGCTGAAGCTTTTAATCTCGGTTCTAATGAACGTTCGTCGCAAAATAATAATATATATAACCCTCCTTCCAACAATCAAACAAATCAAACAAATCCTTCCAACAGGCCGGATATATACTATATAATTCTGGATGGATATGCCAGATCAGATATTCAAAAAGAAATATTTAGTAATGATAATTCTGAATTAATCAATTATTTAAAACAGAAAAAGTTTTATATAGCTGATAAAAGCAGATCAAATTACTGTAATACAGTTTTATCTCTTACATCGTCTTTAAATTTTACATATATTGAGGATATAATAAATAAAAAAGATAACAAATTCAATAATTACAGATTAGTAAAAAATATGCTCAAGAATAATAAGGTTTGTGATTTTTTAAAAAACTATGGTTATAAAACAGTGGCTTTTTATTCAGGATTTTCTCCGACGGTAATAAATACTGAAATCAGTATATGTCCCATGCCAATAAGTGAATTTCAATGGGCCATTATAACAACCACACCGTTACGGGACACAGGTTATAAAAATCTTCTTTCCCTTGAAAGTCTTCATAGATACAGAATCCTCTACACCTTTGAACATATGTCAGATACAACAAAAATAACTTCTCCTCATTTCGTCTTTGTCCATATTGTAAGTCCCCATCCCCCTTTCATATTCAGAGAAAAAGGGGAGAAAGTTGATAAACCGGCAATGCTTTTTTTTGATGGAAAGGAATATATGGATTATACTCATACAACTCTGGAGGAGTATAAAGAAAACTATAAAAGCCAGATCATATTTATTACCGGAAAGGTTATAAAGACAATAGACGATATATTAACTAAATCACCGAAACCTCCTATTATTATAATACAGTCAGATCACGGTTCAGGTGCAATGTTTGATCACGTAGATTTAAAGAATACTTACCTTAAAGAAAGATTCAGTATATTCAATGCATATTATTTCCCGGATAATAATTACAAAGGATTATACAGTAATATAACCCCTGTAAATACATTCAGAATAATATTTAATACCTATTTTGATGCAAATTATAAATTACTGAAAGATAAAAACTATTACTCACCCGGGAGTGACCTTCTCAACTTCACTGAAGTGACAGATAAAATAGAGTAACTCCTCTTTTATTCTTTAACCTCTAGAGGTTTGTAATCCTTCTCTGGTTCAATCATTTCTGTATAAGGTCCATTCCAGCTCTTTTCAAATATCTTCTTTAACTTAGAATTAAAATCTTTACTCTGAACCACAACACTCAGATTTCTGCATGTGTAAAAATAACTTTTTTCCCAGTTACTCGTACCTATCCATACCTTATCACCATCTACCACCATATATTTACAGTGTTCCACTCTTGCAAAGGAAACAAATCCACCACTCCATTCAGGGATAGAACTTATTTTAATCTCAATATTTGGAACAAGGCTTAAGCTTTTAAGAAAATCTATAGCAGGCTTTTTAGTACTCCAGTTGGCCACAATCATTTTTACCTTTACACCTCTCACTGCAGCACTTCTCATGGCATTATCAAGGGCAGGATAAAAAACCTTATCTCTACCTACCGGTGAATAGTTCATAACCTGTATCAGGATTTCTTCTCTGGCATTATTCATTAACCCTACTATAGCATCTTCATCCCGGGTCATATCTTCATAAATCAGACCTTCAGGACTGAAGGCAGGATAGATAATTACTTTTTCCCCTTTATAATCTAGAGTGACAGGATTCTGTGAATTAACAAGATCTTCCCTGAAAGAAAGCTTATCCATATACTCATCCTTATCTTTAGCAACACAGATAAGCCAGTCCAGGTTAAAAATCTTTTCTACAGTTTCAGCAATTTTTTTATCTTTTACCCTTATACCTATTTCACGAATATGTTTTAAGGCTTTCCAGTCAAAATTCTGACTTCCTAAAAATATTTCTTCCCCATCAACTATAAAATATTTTGCATGCATAACCCCATCGGTAAGATTAACTAATGGAATAATTCTCACAGAAATATTGGAAACTTTTCCCAGTTCATCCAGTGTTTCAGGGTATGTCTCATAAAACCTGGAGTCAGATATTATCCTCACTGTTACTCCACGATGCCCTGCTTCTTTAATGGCTTCTATAACAGATTCAAGAGGTTCATCCTTTTCATTACAGATATAAAAAACCTCTATATCCAGGGTCTTTTTTGCATTATTTATCATATCTAACCAGACTTCCCGGGCGTTTCTTATATCAGGAAAATCATAAATAGTCTCTTCAGGTACACTTTCTACCAACTCTATAGAGTCATTTTGTCTATCTTCTGCAAGAACAAAAGAGACAGATATAAAGACAAATAAAAAAACACAGGAAATTACAAAAAATTTTCTCATAAACCATACCTCCCTGAAAATTAAAATTACAATAAAAATTCGATAATTGTCAGTAATTATAACACAGATAGATTAAGTGTCAACTGTTCGATAAAACTATAAAATTTCTGGACTTTTTTTTAATTTGATAGTATATTAAGATATAAACTAAAAAATAGAGGGATTTTTTTAGCAATAAAAATAAATGGAAAAAAGATATAAATTCGATTTATCTATAGAGACTATATTAATTATAGTTGCACTGTTACTTATAATAAAATACAATTTTGACTTTCCCCTGGATGCAGATGTGCACTTCGTTATAAAATCAGGAGAAGAAATATGGCAAACCGGAGGTTTTCCTCTTTATGATTCTTTTTCCTGGGTACCTCTTGAATTAAAGGTACCATATATCAATGTGGAGTGGTTAAGCTGCTTATTATTATATCTCCTATACAATAAAGGGGGATTTCTTTTAATAACAATCTATAAAATCTTTATTTACGGTCTTGGTTATTTTATACTATTCTCATTTGCCAGAAAGAAATATGGTTTACTTCCTGCTTCT
>JAKJGF010000037.1 GCA_022704525.1 Bacillota bacterium
GGAGAAAGTTATAACTTAAATAAATGCAAAACTGTATATTCTGTAATAACAGATTTCATTGTAACAGGATCATAGATTTTGCGTAAGAGCCCGGACAGGGACAGACCTGTGAGATGGATACTAACTTACCTGTTGCCGTACTTAGATAAATAAAAAATTAAAGAAAGGAGGTTTAATTATGGATGATTCGTCTGCAGGTTTAATAGGCGGAGGTCTTGCTATATTAATAAATCTGATAATATTTGCCGTTGTCTATATTTATTTTGGTTATACCTTTATGGTTATTGCTAAAAAAACAGGTACAGAAAATGCCTGGTGGGCATGGATTCCCATATTGAATATGATTCTGATGATCAATATAGCACAAAAGCCTATCTGGTGGATAATATTATTTTTCATACCTGTTGCTAATTTTATTGCTTCTATTCTGATTATGATGTCTATAGCTGAACGTTGTGGCAAACCAGGTTGGGTAGGAATTTTAGTCATTGTACCAGTGATCGGTATTTTTATACCGGCTTATCTGGCTTTTGGTTAAGTAATTAAACAGGAGTTACGCATTTTGAAAATTCAAAAGTAAAAAATTCAGAATTCAGAAGACACCATTCAGGAGTTTTAGGAATTATTCTGACTCCCGTCTCCTGTATTTATTGGATCTTCATAAAAATTTGCGTAACTCCTGTTTTATATCTTTGAAAAAATAACTGCCTGTAAATCTTCCATACGAAGATAGAAATCTTTAAGTTTTTTATAAATTTCCTCTGGAGGCAACCGGGAGAAGAGTTTTTCTTTCGCAATCTTAAATATCTCTTTAACAGTTCTTTTCCCTGAACTGAGAAGATAAAGCTCACTGTCTACCTTATCCAGAATTACTTTACCATAAACCTTATCCAGAAAAATAAGATTATCTTTATTACAATTAAGAGGATAGGTCCTTAGAGGATAATATTCTAAAAAATCTCCTTCTACAGAAGAGGGCAGATGATTTATCCTGTAATATCTGAGATTAAAGAAACGTTTCAATCCACTGTCAGTGGAAAAAAGATTAAACCATGGGGTTTCAATTCCATAGGATCGGAGAGAAAAATTCTCCCGAATTATTTCTGGAGAAATATTTTTCCCATGTTCTGACATTATCTTTAAAAGGTCTCTATCAAAATCTCTTGCAATGTTTGTTATCTCATATTCATTTAAAAATTCACTTTCACAAAAGCAGGTTTCATTTGTCATCCCTGTTTTACATTCAGGGTCAATCAGTTTCAATCCAAACTGCTCAGGTTTTTCCATAATCCTGGTTTTCGGGAAAGGAACCAGAAGGGAATAGCTTATATTCAATTTACCGGGAGCAATTTTAGTCAGTTTCCTTATAAAATCAAGATTTTTTTTGTATATTTCCATAGATTCCAGAGGTCCCCCTAGAATGAAATTTATAGATATACACGGCACTAAAGCATCAGAACAAATACGGACTACCTGTTCTATCTGTTTAAGAGTTATATTCTTTTGATATAAGTCAAGAATCTTTTCTTCAGCACATTCTACTCCTATTTGCAGTACTCCTAGACCTGCAAGGCTCATCTCATAAATTAAACGGGGATATCTTGAGAGTATGTCTGCTCTTCCTTCAGCAAACCAGACAAATTCCCTGCCTTCTTTTGACATCTCTCTGAGACCTTTACATATTTGTAATGTCCTTTTAGGATTTACAGTAAAAGTGTCATCCAGAAATCTTATATAATTAATTTTGCCTCGTTTAACAAGATAATCCACTTCTTGCAGTACATTTTCAGAACTTCTCATTCTATAGGTACCGCCATGAAAGCCCTCATGACAGAAGGCACATTTAAAAGGACATCCTCTACCTGTTATAATTCTCGGAAAGAGTATATCAAAACTCCTTAAAGGTTCTTTTAAAAGATCTCTATCAGGCACAGGTAAACTATCCAGATTATCTATAAACGGTGCATCAGGATTTCTAAGGATCTTTCCCTTATCTCTAAAGGTTATACCTTTTATATTTTCTACCTTTCCATAACCTTCCAGGAATCTTACAATCTCCAGAAGTATATTTTCTCCTTCTCTCCTTACTATTAAATCAATAGTGTTTTCAGTTTCAAGTATATTTATATCCATTACAGAAGCATGAGGACCTCCCATAATAATTACTATGTCCTGACACATTCTCTTTAATAATCTGGCACACCTTATACATCTGTATATATTTTCTGTAGTAGTATAAAATCCTACTATAGAAACTTTTTCACCCTTCATTTGTTCTACTATACCCTCAATATCAGGATAATCACTGTAAAGAAGACTTACTTTATAGCCCTTCTGTTTTAATACAGTTCCAAGGTAAAGAATACCCATCTGAACATTGGAGGAGTCTTTTTCAAAATTCAGGCCATAACTATATCCTAAAGACATAAGAAGAATATATTCTGAATCTTTATTAAATTTCTTATTTAATTTCACAGGGAATTATATCCACCTTTTACTAAATAATACTATACTCTTGCAAAAATAATAGCATGCAGATCTTCCATACGTTTATAAAAATCTTTAATTCTCTTATAAATTTCATCTGATCTTAATCCTTTAAATATATTTTCTTCTGCCAGTTTTAATATTTCTTCAACATTCCTTTTACCTGAACTGAGATCATAAAGGGCTGTATCAATCTTATCAAGGGTTTTCTGCCCATAAAATTTATCTAATAAAAGGAGATTTTCATCATTGTATCTCAAAGGATAAGATCTTATAGGATAATACTTTAAAAAATCTTCTTCCTTCACCTGACACGGTGAAATAATACTTTCATAATATTTAAGATCAAAAAATCTCTTTATACCGATATCACCAGAAAAAAAATCCAGCCATGTAGTATTAATACCAAAGGATTTGAGAGCAAAATTTGTTTCAATTATTGCCGGAGTAATCTCTTTTGATACCTCCAGCATAATTTCTCTTACCGCTCTATCAAAGTTTTCTCTAAGATTTGTCAACTCATATTCATTTAGATACTCACTCTCACAAAAACAGGTTTTATGGGATAATCCTGTTTTACATTCAGAATCAATTATTTTCAATCCGAATTTTTCAGGATATTTCATAATTCTTGTACCCGGATAGGGAGCAAGTAAAGTAGCACTTACATTGATCATGCCAGGAGCAATCTTCATTAATTTCCTTATAAAATCCAGATTTTTTTCATATAATCCAATAGATTCCATAGGTCCACCAATAATAAAATTTATTGATATTCCAGGCAACATAGCATCAACACAACAGGTTACTACCTTTTCTATCTGTTCAAGGGTTATATTTTTCTGATATAAATTAAGAACCTTCTCTTCTGAACATTCTACTCCTAACTGAAGTATTGCCAGTCCTGCAAGACTCATCTCATAGATTAACCGGGGGTATCTGGCCAGAAGATCCACACGACCTTCTGCAAACCAGACAAAATTCGTACCTTCTTTTGATCTTTCTCTAAGACCCCTACATATTTCTATAGTTCTTCTGGGATTTACAGTAAAAGTATCATCTAAAAATAATATATATCTAACTTTCCCTTTATTAAGATAATAATCTACTTCCTGCAGAACATTCGTGGCACTTCTAATTCTATAGGTACCCCCATGAAAGCCTTCATGACAGAAGGCACATTTAAAAGGACATCCTCTGCCTGTTATAATTCGAGGATATAATATAGAAGTCATCTTTAGCTGTTCATCTTCCAGAAGATCTATATCAGGTAGAGGCAAAGAATCAAGATCATCTATAAAAGATGCACTGGAATTAGAAAATTTTTTCTCTTTTTCTCTGTAAGTTATACCTTTTATATTTTTCAGTTTTCCATATCCTTCAAAATAAAATCTTACAATTTCTAAAAGTATATTTTCTCCTTCTCCTCTTACAATTAAATCAATACTTTCTTCCCTTTCAAGTATATCCATATCCATTACAGTAGCATGGGGTCCACCCATAATAATTATTATATCAGAAAAAGTTCTCTTTAAAACTCTGGCACATCTGATACATCTATATATATTATCAGTATTAGTATAAAATCCTACAATAAAAACTCTTTCCTTTTTTACCTTTTCTACTATAGATTCAATATCAGGATAATCACTATAAAGGAGTTTTACTCTATAACCATTATTTTTTAATACAGTTCCAAGGTAAAGAATCCCTATTTGAATATTACGAGTTTCTTTCTCCAGTCTTTCACCGAAACTATATGCCAGGGATATAAGAAGAATTGTCCGGTGTTTTTCCTGAATATTTTTATGTAATTGCATATAACTTCCCATCATTTCCCCCGAGATAAATACAGCCATTTCCTACCACAGGAGAAGAAAACTGTGTAGCACAAGATTCCAGAGTCCATTTCTGCAGGCCATTTCTGGTATCAAGAGCATAAATTCTACCTTCCCCCGTTCCAAAATACATAAAATCATCCACTACTGCAGGGGAAGAAATATTATCCCACGAAAAGAATGCCCATTGACGTTCGCCCCTTCTGGAATCAAGAGAATAAAGAACTCCTGCTATTTTATCAAGCTCTTTCATATATGTTCTTGTTGTTACAAAAACAGAAGTATCTGTAAGAACAGCTGTTTCAGACACATCATCGCCCTCTATTTCTGCGATCCATTTTCTACTTCCATTAATCATATCGAGAGCATATATATAACCGGCACTTACATAAATCGTTCCTCTTAACACGGCAGGAGATGAATATATATTTGTTTTCATTTTATAGGTCCACCGTACTTTACCTTGAATTATATCTATTGCATAAAATATTCTTTCAGAACCGAAAAAGACAAGCCTTTCAAATACTACAGGGGAAGAAAATATAATTCCCTCTGTCTTTAATCTCCAT
The DNA here is from genome assembly GCA_022704525.1 of Bacillota bacterium. Classification (GTDB taxonomy): domain Bacteria; phylum Vulcanimicrobiota; class SpSt-956; order SpSt-956; family JAKJGF01; genus JAKJGF01. Next base: position 4,895 of record JAKJGF010000037.1, read on the forward strand.
TTTTCTTTACCTGTGCTGACATCAATGGCATAAAATATTTTATCTGTAGAACCTATATATAATGTATCTTTTACTACAGCAGGAGAAGAACAGATTATATCACCAGATTGATAACGCCATTTCTTTTCTCCTGTCTTTCCATCCAGAGCATAGACTTGCCCCTCTTTTGTTCCAAAATATAATATATTATCTACCAGAACAGGGGAAGAAATAACGTGTGAATCAGAAAATTTCCACAGGAGTGAACCAAGTTCTATATCTATGGCATGAAGAATACCCTTCTCTGTAACTACATAAAGCTTATCCTCCACCAGAATAGGAGAAAAATAAACATTCCCTTCCGTAGAATATGTCCACAAAAGATTCCCTTTTAGAGCGGGTTTGCCGGACATACAGGAGGTATGCTGCAAATTTCCCTTATAACAGCACCATTGTTCCATAAATAAATAGCTCCTTAATAGCAAAGATTCTCTTTAATGAATTGTTCAGAGTTGAAGATTCAGAATTGAAAGTTTCAGAATATCTCTAAACTCTAAACACTGAACTCTTAACATTTATAACCTTTTTAAGGCATTATCTATTCTCACCAGACCTCTACCTACTTCCCAGGAATGTCTCTTTATATCTTCAGTAGTATCATATAATAAATTTTCCGCTTCTGTATTAGTCATATTTCTTTCACCTATTATAGCAGTAAAAACACCACTCACATGAGGACATGCCATAGATGTACCACTGTAAGCAGCAAATTTTCCGCCAGGAATTGTAGAATATACACTAACTCCCGGGGCTGCAATGTTTACCCTGGGGTCACGATTTGTGAAACTGGCAGGGTTTTTATTTTTATCCACTGCTCCTACTGAGACAGTTGCAGAATAAAAAGCAGGAAAACTCGGACCTATAACTTCGTTCCCTGATGCCGCCACAAGAATCAAACCCCTCTCATGAGCAGCAGTGAGAGCTTCATGCATAGCAGTTGCAGGAAAACGTGAACCCAGACTCATACTTAAAACCTGAAGGCCATTAGTTACAGCCCAGTCTATGGCTGCTACTATGCTTGAAGTTCTTCCACCTCCACTGGCGCTCAGAACTTTAAGGGCATAAAGATCTGCTCCTGTAGCTACACCGCGGAGATTCTCTGCAGACGAAGGATAAGCTGCAGCTATACCGGCGCAGTGAGTTCCATGACCGTTGTCATCAAAGGGATCTTTAGTATCATTATCAAAATTATAACCGCCTTTAACATTATCTTTAAGACATGGATGGTTGTAATCTATCCCTGTGTCTATTATACCAAGCTTGATACCTCTTCCTTCAGCATTCATATCCCAGGCGTGAGGAGCGCCTATAAGTTGCATATTCCAGTCTTTGCTTCCTCCGTTTTTACCTTCTCCTTCCATAGGACGTATAAGTCCCACAGGATGATCCAATTCTATAAAACGAACAGAACTCAATTTTAAGATAGCCTCGAGTAAATCTTTTTTTGTCTCCATTATAATAGAATCAGTTGTTTTAAATTTCTTTAATATATCTCCGTACTTTTCAATTTCACTATCCAGTATTTCTTTAAAACCTATAATCACTCTTAACCTTTCAGATTTGAGCTCTTCTCTAAAGTAATCCTCTAAAAGCTTTTGATAAGTCTCATTTTCCCTGTAAGATTCTGAAATAACTTTATTTACTTCCTCTGTAAAGAACTCTCCTATATGTTCCATATTTTCCAGGCTATTGCCTTATCCCTCCTCTTTAAAAATTTTAGTTATTATATTATAGCAGGAGTTTTACATTTTGAAAATTAAAAAATTAAAATGTTAAAACAGTTTTTATCTAAAAAAGGAACTAGTAATTACAGAAAATGTCAGGCCAGAGGCAATGGGTGATGCAGAAAAGGCATATCTTTTGCTCCAGAGCCCGGACAGGAAGAGGTGTGTATATTTAAAATTTTTTGGATACTTTTTTACCTGGAGCGGTACCAAGGTTATTCTCACTGAAATGGAGTAGATAAATTCTTTTCCATTTTCTTAGTTTCTTCATAATCAAATATAGCTCTCATTATGGTATAAACCTCAGTTAATATAACCAGAAATAGCAAATTGCCAAGGCCCTCACCGGTTTTATCTGTTAGAGCCAGAAAAATAGCAACAAAAGGGGTAAGTATAGCTGTTGCAGTATAAAGTATAAAAGATCTCTTTATAATTTTATATTTTTCTTCCGGTGTTTTTTCTTTTTCTTTCTTCAAAAAAAATCAAACTCCTTAAAATAATTTAATTTTATACAAAACTTACTGACCTTAAAATCCTTTTCGCTTTACCCTTATCAGTATTAAATGTTCCCGTCATTAATTGATTATATGCTTGAATAAAATTTTATGTAAGTCTTAAAAACCTAATATAGCTATTAGACTAGAACCAGACCTCTTCTATTATTTAATTTCCTCGGGATAAGGTGGTAATAGCAGAGCATTTTGATTATTTTTTATTTTTTCTTTAACTGATACTGCAAAATTAATCCACCTTTCCCTTTTTGTGGTAGAATTCTTCCATATCTTATTTGCAACTTTTATACCTTTATCTAACTCGGGTGTTGCTCTGGCAGGCATACTTTTCAGATAATACAATGTTCCTAAATATATATAAGCTTCTGGATAATTTCTTTTGAGTTTAATAGATCTGGTAAGATCTGTCTCAGCTTCTCTATCAGCAGTAGTTGAAATACCTTTATTTTTTTCATATGCATACATATAAAAATAGGTAACACCTCGCAGATAATAGGCATCAGCAAACGATTTATCCTGACTTATAGCCATATCAAAAGATTTTATTGCACAGGCAAAATTACTCGTAGGCCCACTGGGATGTGCAAAAAGCCTGAGGCCAACTGCAAGCTCTCCTATACCCTCTGATAAACGAGCTTTACCCAGTGTTTCTCTTCGTATAATCCTATCTCCAAACCAACAGGCAGCTATAACTAAAACTGCTATAACTGATAGAGTTATTATTCTGGTTTTTTTCTCAGCTTCTTTTTGTTTTGCACCAAAATCTTTGAGATCATTTAATATTTGCTCTCCAGCTTTATCTTCTTCATGAAGATCATCTTCAGGAGAGGGGGAAACATTTTGATTATCTTCCATAAATTTTACCTCCTTAAAAGAAAATTTATAAGAATATCATATTAAAAAATACAATCACTGTCAATCAGAAGATTATTATAAAAAATTGACAAAAATTTTTCTACTATAAAATAATTTAACACTTCACAAATTATTAATTACCACAATATATCTAAAAAATTATTGTTAATTTTTTTTACACTTAATAAATAATTATTAGTTTTCAGCTTTTTTCCTTAAGCTGATTGCTTTAAACATAAAAGTATGTCTACTGAAGCTAATAATTTAACAATAATGAAAATTCCTATGCATTTAAATTAATAAATAACTATAATAATCAGGCTTCAAAACATAAAAAATGATCTGGTACAGACTTTGCATTTAAATAAAGAAAAAAATAAATATCAAAAAAAGAAGGAGAGCATAAAAATGGAAAAAAGAATTTTATTAATAGATGATGAACCAGCTTTAAGGAGAAATTTAACAATGTTCTTATTACAGGAAAACTACGAAGTAGAACCCTGTGAAAGTGGATTAAAAGGATTAAACAAGCTTGAAATGTACAGAAAAACAGGTCTATCAGTAGATTGTGTCATTACAGACCTGAGATTACCTGATATTGACGGAATAAAGTTATTAAAAGTAATTAAAAATAAATACCCTCAGATACCTGTAATAATAATTTCCGGTTATGGAAATAACAATATCATTAAAGAAATCGAAACAGAAAAAGGGGACGGCTATCTTGATAAGCCCTTTACTTCTGAAGAATTAACAAACCTTCTGAAGAAAGTTGCAGAAAAACACTTTGAAACTATAACTCCCGGGAAAATAAATACAGAAAAAAAATCTCAGGAAAAAACAATAAGTGCTTATGCAATGCTAAGGTTCAGGAACAGTAACAGTCTTATACCTGCTTTCAGAGAACTTTATTTTATGGATAATATACTTTATTGTGATGCCACAGGAGGTAACTATGACATAATACTGCTTTTACAGGGAAATGAGATGGAAGAAATAGAAAAAATTATTCAAAAAATAAAAAAACTTGATGATCTGGAAGATATTGATCTTATGACAGTAAAGAAACCTGTACTGGACGAAAACTTAACTCATATTATCTCTTCTATTGAAGAAGCACTGCAAAAGGATAAACTTAAGGGAGAATATATAAACGATAGAAAATTTCCTGGCCTTACATCCTATGTGTTGCTGGAAATTGAAAGAGAAAAATTTGAAAACCTTTATCCTGCACTTTATTTCTCTGATAATGTAGTATCTTGTGATGTTACTAAAGGAAAATATGATATCATTTTATTACTACAGGCTCAGAGTTTTGAAGAAATCCGTAAGATAATAAGTGAAAAAATTCAACCTCTTGATGGTGTCATTAGAATAAAAGAATGCCCTGTAATTAAAATGTTTGATTGTGAAATAGCTCTATCAGAAAAATATTATTCCTGAAAGGTAATGAAATGAAAAATCCCTTATCTGGTTCGGTAATTAGGAATAAATATGCCTTATTTATTATTATCTGTCTTTCCATCTTTATTCTTATGCAAAGTCCTTTATCTATAGTGGGGAACGGAGTTCCTGCACATGATTCCGGAATTTTTATATATATTTCCTGGGAGCTATTACATGGGAAAATCCTTTATAAAGACCTCTGGGATCATAAAGGGCCTATAATATTCTTACTCGATGCCCTGGGGTTAGTCCTTGGCGGTGGTAGTCCTCAGGGGGTATGGTTAATAGAAATTCTATCATTGACTATCAGCGGTTATCTGGGATTCAAAGTTTTATCATCTGTTTTCAAGGTCCGGGCTGCACTCTTTGGAACCATTATATGGCTTATAACACTGATTTCAATTCTGGAACAGGGAAATCTTACAGAAGAATATGCACTCCCTTTTCAATTTTTAGCACTATATATTTTTTCGAAATTATCCGCCACAAAAGAAATTTTAAAAAGGTTTATTCTTCACTTCTTTCTGGGTGTATCATGTGGCATTACATTCCTATTAAGAGCAAATCTTATTGGCATATGGATAGCAATTTTCATAATCCTCTCAATTGAACGCTTCTATCACAAACAATACAGAATTCTCTTTTATGAATATATTTCTATTTTAGCAGGTCTGTTTATTGCAGTTCTGCCATTTCTTATTTATATTCTACATTATAATATACTGGAAGAAGCTATTTCTGCTATATGGAATTACAACAGAATCTATACAAATGTCTCTATCACAAGTAAACTTGAAAGTTCTTTTAATACAATTAATTATTTAGGCTCCTCAGGAGCTAATATATGTATTATTTTCGGCTTTTTATTCAGTATTTACGCAATAAAATATAATATGGTAAATTATGAGCAAAATTTATTAATTAAAACCAATATTCTGGGATTTATAACAACAATAATACTTTCCGGGCTTTCGGGAAGGTTTTTTGCCCATTATTCAATAGCTTATCTACCTGTTCTGGCTATAACAATAAGTTTTTTATACTGGAACGTTGAAAAGATACAGAACAATGAAAATTCAAAAAACAAATCAATCAGTAATTATATTTTGATTTCTCTAATCATTTCTTTCGGATATTTTCCTTTCTTTTATAACCTATCTACTATTAAAAACAATTTAAAAAACATTCCTCCGGAAAAAACCATAGCAGAATTCATAATGAATAAAACAGAAAAAAATAATTATGTTCTGATATGGGGTTCAAGGCCTTATATAAATTTTCTTGCCCGGAGAAGTTCACCTACACGGTTTTTGTATTGTTTTCCTCTTGTTACAAGAAATTATACTCACGAAAAAATAATTCATACCTTTATGGAAGAGCTAAATACCAGGAAACCTTCTATCATAGTAGACTTGAGTCCCTGGTGTAATATGGCGCCATCTCTTAAAACATGGAAAACCAATACAATAAATAACAAATATTATTATATACCCGAGGAACTTGAAAGTTTCTATGTATTCGTAAAAAATAATTATAAAATAAAAAATGTATTTGTAGATGATGAAGGAAAAGAAATATATATATATTATCTTGGAGAGGATAATAATGAATAAAAATATAAAATATAAAATAATCAATTTGCTAAATAATAGAAAAAGAACTGTTATAAACAGAAGTGACTGTATCTCTGCAGCTGTACTTATTCCAATTTTTCTGAAAGAAAATGAATATCATTTACTTTTCACAAAAAGATCAACCACTGTGGAAACTCATAAAGGTCAAATTTCTTTTCCAGGCGGTGTAAAAGATAAAAAAGATAACTCCTTCGAAGAAACTGCCTTAAGAGAAAGTTACGAAGAACTTGGTATTATAAAAAAAGATATAGATGTTCTTGGTGCTCTGGATGATGTAATAACAGTGACCGGTTACTGTATATTTCCCTTGATTGGAATTATACCCTATCCCTATGATTTTAAAATCAATAAGACTGAAGTAGATGAAATTATAGAAGTGCCTGTGAATGTTCTTTTAGACAAAAAAAATTACAGGGAAGATAAGAATTACATATATAAAGGAATACCCTGCCACTATTGCTGTTTTAGATATGGTAAACACGATATATGGGGAACAACAGCCGGAATTGTAAAAAATTTTCTGAGTCTGGTTTATGATTGGAATTATGAAGAATAAAAAAGAAAGAGAGAGAATATGTGACAGTGAGATCTTATAAAAGAATTTTTTTCGTCTCACGTTTCACGTCTCACGATAATATGAGATCATCATCAGACACCCTTACTTACCGGAAAGATATGATTTTTTTTGTAGAAGGAAGCAGATATTTCATCAGATTTTATCTCTAAATTTTAACTAAAACACCTGTTTTTTATCTATTTAAAATCAATTATTACTGATTTCGGATTTAAAATTCAAAAAATAGCCATGGCAATTCGTAACAAAATATAACAAAATAATATAAATCTATCTCCAAAAGCAGAAACTATCTTAAGGAAAATTCCCCGAAAGGTTATTAAAAAAATTTACAAAAAATTTATCTTATATAAATAACACCTTTGTAAACCACATAAAAACCTGTAAAATCAAGGCTTTTACAAAAATAAGCGGCTGAAACTATTAAGAATTTTTTTAAGGCAAAATTTGACCTCACATTGAATCAACATTATCTTTCAACCCGAGCTCTCTCAAAGCCACCCGGATCTCCTCCACATTCTGAGTATTTACACCGCCATCGGGCTCAAACTCAAAACTCACTGATAACTTAAGGCTCTTATTAGCATGATGTTTCCCCAGCACCTTGGCATAAAAATTCATCCACTTCTGAGGAGTAATAGTTCCCTGCCATATAATTTTTTTTGCCGGAGCCGGTGGAGGCGGAAAATCATCCTCTCCTTCTCCATTTCCTTTTTCCAATTCATCCGATTTTTTCGTAATATTAATATATAAACTCTGTGATATATCGCCACATTTAGCAGTAACAATAAAACTCCCCGGCACATCTTCTGCCTCATATAATCCACTTCCATCTATCGCTCCACCTGTAGCATCCCATACAACATTATCAACGGCAAAAGGATTATTATTCTGATCAAATCCTTTAACTGTAAAACTCCTCTTCTCTCTGCACTCAATCTTTACATTTTCCGGCCATATAACCAGACTTGCCAGCCTGGGCGGTTCTATCTTTTTTATAGCCCTATCAGCAGTAATTATAAACATATCCTCAGATATTTCCACATCAGAAACAGATAAATTTTCATCAAAATAAAAAGGCTCATACCTGCCATCAGGAGTTTTACCCACATAACCTATAATTTTATTCACTACTCCCCTTGCAATAGTATCCTTTAGATTTTCAGGATGCAACAGACGTGGAAACTGAGGAGAAGCAAAAAAAGCATCCCTTACGGATTTAGTGCTCCACTCGGTAAATGCAGGAGGCCAGTTGCGAACAAGGAAATTAGCCCCTATGGCATCCTCAATATCTCCGTCCTGCTTCAATCTGTTTATAATAAGTCCTGTCATATTAGGAGCAGCACTGGAATGGACCAGGCCCAGATCCACAACTCTTAATGTATTATTCTTTCCAAGAAGTATAATATTTTTATAAGATCTCCAGACACATTCTTTTAAATCCCTCAAAGATTTCTTCAAACTCTCAGAAAGCTGCCTCTTCTGAGAGTCATCAAGCCGCAGTTCCTCCGCTTCATCTTCTATCTCCTGCCAGGCAAGCACTTTACGGGCTTCTTCCTTGAGGTTGCTTTCCTGTTCCACAACAGCCCATATTAGAGCACTCTTAAAGGTTCTGGCAGACGTTCCATGTTCTCTTGTCATAGTTTCAATCATAGACATCAGATTTTTATCTTCTATGGAATACTCAGGAGATAAAATAATAAGAGTCAGAGCAGGTCTATCCTGGATTTCCTTACTTTTTTCCGGGAAATAAATTTTATCTATCCCGCCGCCTGATTCAAATACTTTCTTTATTTCTTCTTTTACTCTCTCTACAATTTTCTCCGGCTTAATACTGGCACGGCGGTCCGACAGAAGTTTATTCAAATTCGGTCTTATACTGAATTTAAACCTGTTCTTTTCATTTGACAGATAATAACAGGAAGAACTTAAAGTCTCCAGTGCTGGTTCAATATTTCCTGTATTAAGAAAGGGTTCTGCCACAGCAAGCCTTATTTCCGGCACTGTCGCTTCACCTTCTTTAATCTGACCTCCATTGGACTCAAAAAATATAACAGTGGCTATCTTCCTGTGAAGCCTTGACTCTTTAATTTCCTTTACTGCTTCATTATCGAGTCTTATAGCATGGGATTCTGCCTTACCACATATATCAGTAGTAATTGCAGATTCAAGCCTGTTTTCTCCTAACTGTTCAAATACAGAAGCTCGAAATAAAGGATTATCTAAAGGAGCTGTCCCGGAACTTATAAGAAGATCTTTATGAGCACCTTTATAACCTTCCTGATAGGCTTTTGAAACCCATAGAGCAAGCAATCTTAATACTCCTCTTGTCTGCTGAAATCTTGGAAGCCCCTGCCATTTCCTTTCAAAAACACTTAAAACCATAGGATGAAATGGATAAGTAGTGGCAAAAACTTCACGGGCATTATCTACTGGAAACCATCCGGGAACTTCCTGACGGTGTTCGACTATCCACTCTCCATAAACTTTGCAGATATCCATAGCATCTTTACTGATATTAACTTTTCCATTGGAAGCTATAGCCTTTAAATTCCATTCAAATAATCTGCGTCTTATAATTTCAGATGTCTCTGACTCGGCAGACATAAATACAGCTTTACCGAGTCTATCCATAAGTTTTTTTAATCTGTTGAAATCAGCCTGATCTTCATCTGTCATTTCCATTTCAGAAGCAGGTATGGATACAGCTAAAACTACATTATCCTCTCCTCTGGCAACTTCAGATAGGTTTTGCATAAAATTATATAATTGAGCAGCAAGACCGCTTTTACGATTTCTGCTTACATAATTCATAAGTTCATCTATAAGGATGAGACATGGTTTATTTTCAGGAAGTATCTTTCTGATGACATCTCCCGCAGGAGCCATCATTTGTTTCTCATGTTCGGCTACTAAGCTCAGTCCCTCTTTACCTGATAATTGATAGGCAATCTCTCCCCAGGGAGTTTTGCGGACAGGAGTGCCGTCAGTTCCGCCCCGGCCTGTAAGAGAATCAAACTCTGTACCCACAAATACGGCTATATTTGCCTGCGGCACTTTATTTACACCGGCTTTTTCCATCAATCTATTCACACCGCTCCAGTTTTTTGCTTTATCACCGTTATGGGCCAGGTGATAAAGAAGGGTAAGCGTATGAGATTTACCGCCTCCGAATTGAGTAGACAGATTAAATATAGGAGAAGATTCCATTTTTATGCCGTTCAGCCGGCGTAATACTTCAGACGAGAGAGCCATTATATTCTGTGTTATATAAGTTCTTTCAAAAAAACGTTCAGGATTTTGATAATCTTCAGGTGCTCTACCATCACGAACCTGATCCAGGTGAACTGCAAATTCAGATGCATCAAGAGGCTTGCCTTCTCTTAAATCTTCTCTCGGTGTTACTACTTTATACCAGGGTTTTAAATTGGACATAGAAATTGGCTCCCTTCGAAATTATAACGTTATATCTGCTTCTATCCATCCTTATATCTTCAACGCTATTTCCTCCTTTAGACAGTTCGCTTACTTTCTTAATTAATTCTTTAAATTTATTTTTTCTCTCTTCTATATCCCGGTCTGATTTTTTCAAAGTACTATATTCAATATTTTCCAGGAAAGTGACAATAACTTTCACAGGTCTTTTTATCTCAAGTGATTCATTTAAAATAAGCTGACCATTATCATATATGCCTTCTATTGATAACATTTTTTTCATCTCTTTTTGTTTGGATTTACCGGATACATTTTTAATATATTGAATATAATTTAAATAACATTTAAATTTTCCTCTATAAATAACGTTTTTAATAATTTGTCTGAAGTGAAAAAAATACAGGATGTATCTTTTAATATCAGGGCAGAAGCAAATTGCAAAGAATCCAGAGTTCGTAAACCTTTATTACCATATTTCATCAATAAGTCAGAAGCTGTTTCTATAATTTGAGTTTCCAGTTTTATCCATTGAAATTTATTATAATCACTTTGAAAACAGGAAATTACTTTAATTGCATTATCTTCTTTGAGACTTCCTTCTCTAACTTTTTTCCATAAAGCAGAAAGAACTTCAATTCTGGTAAGTTCGGATAGATAAATATCCTCTACATTTGAAAGAGTATTTAAAATTTTATTGGAATCAATCTCTTTATGATAAAGTTTTATCAGAGAAGATGTATCAATAAAAGCTTTCATAAAGCACTCCTTCTTTCCTCTATAATAGCATCACAGAGAGATTCATTATAATCTTTCAAAATTTCCATACTTTTAGAAAAGGAAAATTTATTTAGATCGATCTTTTTTTTACCGGCAATTTCTATTTCTTCGAGAAAAGTGACAATAACTTTCACAGGTCTTTTTATCTCAAGTGATTCATTTAAAATAAGCTGACCATTATCATATATGCCTTCTATTGATAACATTTTTTTCATCTCCTTTTGTTTGGATTTACCGGATACACTTTTAATATATTGAATATAAGTCAACCCTGCAAGTTCTGCTTCTTTAGCGATAATTTTTCTTGCAATATGAACCTGCTGTAAAGCCGGATCTTCCGGGAATTCTTCTTTTACCAATTTTTCTATTTTTTCTAAATCTTCCTGACTAATTTTATGCATACATAAGTTTCCCTTTAGCTTCCGGTATATCTCTACCAATTTCTCTGGCAGTTTCTATCCATTCTGTCATAACTACCTGTACATTTTTCATAACTTCATCATATGTTTTACCATCAGCCATACATCCCGGCAATTCCGGCACTTCAGCTATATAAGAATCATCTTCTTCGCTCCAGTAAATAATTATTTCATATTTCATACTCAGGCAACTTTTACTTCTACCTTGCTAAATATAAAGTTTCTTTCTACAGGTATTTCCTGTCCATCTTCTCTTAATGCTTCAATATGCGATTCAATAGCCTCTTTTATATTCCTGAACGTTTCTTCAACCGTTTCTCCCTGTGAAAAACAGCCAGGAAGGGCAGGCACTTCAGCCCAGTATCCTCCCTCTTCTGCCGGGTGTAAAATCGCTGTATATTCCATAAACTCATCTCCTTATTGTCTGAACCGGGATTTTCTGGATTAAGGGATTAACAGGATTTATTTAAACCTTATAATTCTATCTGATAAATCCATCTTCTTCACTGACTTCTTTTTATGCGATATCTCTCCGGTGTAATAACAATTAAATTTTTCTCTATATCATCATTTTTTATTTGTGAAAAATATTTTATAAAAATACTCAAAGTTTCATCCAGCGTACGACGATAAATTTTAACCAGAATAATTCCTCCGCAATTTTCTGCCGGAAATCTGACAATTCTGGAAAAATCCTTATCCATAGTTATAATTATATAATTTTCTTTACAGGCCATCTGATAAATTTCTTCATCTGATATGCCGGAAAGACCTTTATCTCTTACGCTGAGAACATCATGGCCGAGATTTTTCAGATAATCAATAATAGGGTCAAATAAGTTTTCATCACCTAAAAACCTCAAACTGCAACACCTGCTTCTTCATCAGCAAGTATTGCCGCATAATACAAACAGGCCTTTATATCATCATCTGTAATATTTGGATAAGCTTTTTTTATACCTTCTTTATCTTCACCTGCAGCCATAAGACCTAATATTATATGAACAGGAATTCTGGTTCCTTTAATACAGGGTTTTCCACTGCATATTTTCGGATCACATATTATCCTTTCTAATTGACTTTTCATAGATTTTATCCCACCTTTCTATTAAAATCCAAGTCCTTTCTTTCTCGTCATTACCCCGTCAATCCATCTCTTTTCATCAGTATTAGACGGATATAAAGCCGAGAAAGCCTGGGCAAGTTTCCAGAAACGAAGATCCTGCCCCACTGCATCTTCCACAAGAAACCTTTTCAGTGCCTCACTTCTTCCGGCACCAAAAAGGAGCATTGCCTGATGAAGCCGATCCATTACTGTATTTCCCGCTTCAGGTCTGGAGATATCTCCTGTATCTCTGTTAATCTCTTCTGTATCAGCCAGCAGTTCTTTAAACAGATCCATTTGTTTATCTTTTTTCTTCTTTTGTTTTGGAACCGGACTGTCATTTTTGCCGAAGAGAAATCTTGACCTCTCCGACACGGGAAGAAGTCTTGCTTTATTTCCTTTTATTTCAACAACAGAAGAAAGTTTGTCCATATGTGCTCCAAGTCCCTGGGCAATCTTCCTGGCAGTATCATATTCAAGAACAAATCCTCCTGCAGGTTTCTTTTTACTGCCTTCGGATTCTTCATCTTCACTTTCTTCTTCTTCATTATTTTCTACTGATTCAACTTTACCATTACCTGTAGAAAGTGTCCAGAGCCACATAGCAGTAAGACGTGAGTCTTCTTCAAATCCTGATGCATCGGCATCTTTAAATATCATATTAAGAGCTTCTTTTGACACGGCAGCCCAGATATGTTCCAGATATTCTCTTAAAGTGACTACTTCTCCGCTTGCTTTTTCTACACGGCTGTAACGGGAAAATACTTCAAGAGCAGGGCCGAGACAGGCAAATATAGCATCTGCTCCAACTATACCTTCTGAGGCCAGACGAGGCATCCATTCGTGGATTTTTACAGGTAGTTCCTGTAAGACATCACGCCAGTCTCCTATTAAGTTAGTTCGAAGGCCACCATCAGGAGATTCACGGGGACGACATACTAAATGAACTGATGAAGCAAGAGCGGCAGAATCTTGTGATCTAAGTCTGCCAGGTCTTTCTGTATCTATTGGCCAGGAACCAGTTATAATCCATCCCGCATCTATCATAGCCTGAAGCTGTGCTTCCCAGCCTGATGTGGATTTATGGGCAAAAACAACAACACCTATACCATCAGGATGTAAAATTCTTCTTCCTTCTGCCATAGCTTGTGCCATAGTAGATTCAAAATAAGCATTATCTTTACCTTTTATTTCGTCTACGATGCATTCCTCATCTTTTGGAGCAAGTTCAGAATTAAATAAATCTATATGTATATCTCCCACTGTTCTTTTGAGCCATACAATAAAGAAATCTGAAAGATCTGCATATGGAACAGCATCATAATAAGGAGGATCAGAAATAAATGCCTGGGCAATATCATCGGGAAGCGAGTGTTTACTGGCATTAACCTTATAGACAGTTCCTTGATTAGATTTCTTAAGTGCTTCTTTAAATATTACATTATATACCCAATCTATTGCTCCTGATAAACCTATATCTGATAATATATTAGTATCAACATAATCCCATACTATAGGTAATGCCTGCCTACCAAATACATGTTCAACTTTTTCGGCAGGTATGTTCCAAATAACTAAACTAGCACATTTATCAGCACATCTATCAATAGCCATAGCTAAACATGTTTTAACGGCAATATTCAATCCGTCATCCACAGGATTATTTGTATTACCATTACAAGGAATTTCATTTCCATTTCGGTCAATCTCTGTAGGGGCGTTCAATTGAACGCCCCTACACAGGCGAACCAATTTAACGAGGGTAGTCAGTGCCAGTAATTGTCTGGATGTAAAAAGATCTCCCCATTGTTCCATACCATATAACTGCACACGAAATCCCAGAGTTCCCTGAGGGGGTAATGGTTCATCCGGCACAAGGGATAACCCCGTAGGGGCGTTCAATTGAAGGCCCCTGCAACGACGTTCCAATTCTTCTTTCGCCTTCCTCACAGCCTCCAGATCCCTTTCCGCAGGCAATCGGTAAAATCGTCCCTGCTGTCCCAATCTTGTAGTTACAACACAGAATAATCTTGCATCATTAGCCCCGCCTTTTCTGGCTTTAAGCTGTTTTCTGACTGATGCAACAGGAGTAGTATAGCCACAGCAGGGGCAGGTGGCAGAACCTCTTTTTACTGTACCATCTTTAACATCTTTAGAAGTGGCATCCTCTATAATTTCAAAGTTTACTCTCTTATTTTCAACATCAGGAACAATTCTTAAAGCCGCAGATTTACTGCTTTTCTTTGCAAGCCACAGACTTCTCATTAAAGGAACTTCTGCACCGCACCCGGGACCTTCACAGATAATAGTCCTTGCCCAGAGATATGCAATAGGTGTAGCACCGTCAGGATCTTTCGGGTAAAATTCAGCAAGTTCTTTTTCTGCTTCTTTCTTTATCCATTCGCCCCATTTACGCACTTCATCTGCCAGAGTTTGACCATATTTCGGAATATACTCAAGAACTACTTTATTCAGTAATACAGCCACAGGATTAAGGTCACTCGCAAAGGCATCTGCTCCGACTCTGAGAGCCTCAAGAGGTATGGAACCTCCTCCGGCAAAAGGATCAACTACAAGAGGTTTTGTCCCCGGTATCCCTCCAAGACTTTCATGGGAAACCTGTGTCAAAATTCTGCTGGTTTCCAGGAATTCTGTTTTAGTAGAATTATCCCAGTTAGAAAAAGTGGCTATAAAATCAAGTAATGCTTTTCTTAGTTCACGATTATCATTCAATTTATCAGGATTTTTCTGATAAGCTATAAAATGTCCGAAGCTTTCATCTCCCTCTAATAACTTGAGCTTCACATTATCTTTAGCCCACTTCTTCATTAAATCCCTTGCAGTTTCCTGAAATTCAGAAGGACAGAGCGGATCTGCCGGGTCAGGCCAGAGAGCAGCACAGAGAACGGCACGGCAGGCAGCAAGAGGACGCCTTGCCCACCATATATGTAAAGTAGATATATGACCATGACGAATAGACTTCTCTCTTGTAGCCTGAGCAGAAATACGCTTTATCGGCAAATCTACTTCTATAAGCCTTCTGGGATATTTGGATGTATTACTCATTGATCTTCCTCCATTGTCAGAACCGGGATTTACTGGATTAAGGGATTAACAGGATTTTTTATCCCATCTTAATCCTGTTAATCTTTAAATCCTGAAAATCCAGGTTCAGACATTTAGCTTTATCACTCATTTGTTTTCCTCTATTGATGAGCCGGTTAAAAAGGGTTTATAATTTCCAAAAAATCATCTATTTTCTGTCCGGCTTGCATATCTTCTGTATATAAAACATTGCAGTTATTTTCTATAGCACTTCCTATTATCAGACTGTCATAATAAGAATAATTATATTTATCACAAATATTTAAAGCTAATTTTATTGTAGAAATACCGATTGTTTTTATCTCACATTTTTTTTCTAAAAAATCTATCAACTTTATAATATTTTGAGAATTCATCTTTAATTTTTTAGACATAACATTTGAAAGTTCATTTAAAACCTGGGTACTTATTACGGGATTCTTTTTGATAAGTCTCAGAGATATGTTTTTCCTGTATCTATCTTTTACTGTAGCATAAATCAGTATATTTGTATCCAGAAATATCTTATCTTTCATTGGCTTCCTCTCTGTTGAATTTAAAAGAACTTAAATCAAAATTATAATTTTCAAAGAACTTGTCTATTTCATCTTTTTCCTCATTCTTTTCATCATCAATTATCAGTATGACTTTTAAATTCTTTAGATTTAGTTTATTGTATTCTTCAGGTATTTTTATGAATCCATTTTCAGGTTTTGTATTGAATTCTACAGAATATATTTTTATCACCCCCACTTAAAAACTGATTTTATTCTGGCTATTTACCTAAAAGACTGCCGCCAGCAGGAATTTCTTTCCCCTGTTGTCTGTAAGCCAGTATCATTTCCTGTGAAACATCTTTTAACTCCTCTCTGCATTCTTCCAGATTCCTACCTTCAGTTATTATCTCCGGCCACTCTACTAGCTGTCCCATATATCCAGATTTGATCTTTATATATTTTGCTGTATAAGTGCTGAACATAATAATTCCCTTTTCATTATCCTGCTAATCTTTAAATCCCGATAATCCCGGTCCATTTTTCAGGCTCCTTATTTCTTCTATTGATAAGCCTTTTAATTCTGAAATTAATTCTTCTGCAAAACCTTTTATAAGACTTTTCTTTATATTTCAAAATTTATTCTCCTCTATTTCAAGTATCCTTGCAATTTCTTTCCTGTCTATTCCGGCCTGAAGCATTTTTCTGGCAGAGTCAATTTTTCCTTTTTCAATTCCTTTTTTTATACCCTCTTCAATTCCTTTTTCAATTCCTTTTTCAATTCCTTTTTTTATACCCTCTTCAATTCCTTTTATTCTTGCAGTTTCTAAAGCTCCGCTTTCGTCACGAAGTGCTTTCAGTCTTGCCTCATAGATTTCTCTTTCTTCTTCTGTCAGAGACATTTTATCCAGTATTCTGATTGCCTTTTCTATTGTATCTATTTCTTTTAAAGGCACAGGAAGGTTATATCCTGTAAATTTTTCTGCATATTTCAAAAAGTATATCCATCTATCAAGAGTCTTTTGTAAATCAGGCAGTTCTTTTGTAAATTTTTCAAGTTCTATAAAATGAATTTCGAGTTGATCATGGAGATCTTTATTGTTTCTCAGGTTTTTTATACGATAAACACTGTGGTAATCTTTTTCTTCCAGTCTGTTGAAATTCAATATATTTATACTTACCGTTCTTTTTAAATTATTATATTCTCTGCCTTCTCCCAGTTGTGATGAATATAGCCTGGCCCAGTAATAAGTTGCTCTCTTATTGTAATAGTATTGATCTGTTATCTGCATTTCGATATTATAAAATTCTCCCTTATCGTCTCTGGCTCTTATATCCAGTATTGTAAGTTTGTCTCTTTCATACTCTTTACTTCCAAAAGGATTAAGTATTTCTATTGATGCTATCGGCCTTGGCTGATAGTCTTCAAGTATGGAATTTAAAAGAGATATAAGTATATCCTTGTTCTGTTCCCTTCCGAAAATCAATTTGAAAGCAAAATCAACACGGGGATTTATTTTGCACATAAAATTCACTCCTAATATTCTCAGCAGATTGATTAATTCTATCTATATTTTACCATAGTCTATAACTTTTTTCCCAATATTTTTTCAGCACTCAATTGATAATGTTCTATCTTTGCTACAGGAACACATCCGAGGCTATACGGATCTTGATGTATTTTAATCTCCGGCCTGGCGGCACAATTATATACCACATAAAGCCAGTAATCCTTTCTTAATCTCTCAGCTGTCCTGTGTTCATTGGAAGACAGAGCTATATCTCCCACGCCTGAACGGCCTTTAACCTCAATAAATCTGACCTCTATTGCAGTATCAGGGTCATGCGGATGGGGCTTACGGGATATGAGATCAAAACCGCGATTTTCAGACTCAAGGCTCTGAACTTTCCAACCTCTTTCTGTTTCATACTTTATTACTGCATCTACAGCAGTCTTCTCAATTTCTTTATTTTGAACCATATCTATTATGGGAGGAATGCCTCTTTCAGGGTGAGGTAATACCCATGACCTTCCATGATGGCGAATATCAGATACAGTGCAATTTCTTTCCTTTGCAAGCTCTTCTCTTCGTCTTTCAAGACGATTATTCAGTTCATCTATTCGATCCTCTACCTGTTTAATATTTGCAGCCACAAGAGGATCTTTATCTCCTTCAGACTGTCTGTTATATAATTCAGCCATACGCATATTCTGGCGGTTAATAAGTTCTATCAGACTGATCTCAAGATGGCGTGATATGGTTTCTATCTCTTTTTTTCTATTTTCTACTATTTCCTCAAGAAAAGACTTTAAAGCCTTTTCAAAAAGAGTCTGTTCTATCTTTACCCTGTCAGGCAGATTAGAATCGTCTGGAAGAGCAGAACAGTGTTCTGCCACTGCATTACCGGGTATGAGATCAAGAAATATAGTAGGCTGCCGGACTGTCATATTCCCGTTCATCTCAGTCTGCAATACAAAAAGCCGGCGATGTAGCACATTACCTCTGCCATCTTTAACAGAAGCAGTAAAAACATCCAGTCTTACCGGTTCACTTCTATGAATATCATAAAATATTGCGCCATTCAGTAAATCCTGATTGACTCTCTCCAGTATAAATTCTCTTAAAGACTCAAACAGAGGATGTCCCGGCGTTATCCACTCCAGTGTAGCATCATCTTTAAGTAAAGCTTTATCAAAAACAATCCTCTTATAATCCCTTCCCAATTTGCCATAAAGCCTCTCCAGTCTCTCTCCGATCTGCCAGAGAGTGCGATTGACCCGGCCAAGAGTATAAACATGCTGACATGATTTAATCTCTTTAGGATATATACCAGACAGAGGAGAAGCTTTAACAAAAAAATCTTCTATTACTTCCGGCACCAGGCGACGCTCTTTTGCTTCTTCCTGCTTTCCTATAATAGCTGCAAGATTTAATTCCTTTTTGGCAAGTCCCTCAAGAGTGCTGTGAGTAATCTTACGAAATCTTTCTGTATCTACCTCTTTAATAATACGGTCAGTTATGGTTTTTTCAGTCAAATTATGGGCATACATATCCCTTACCATCTTCTCAAGCATATTTGAAGGGAATATATCTCCCAGAACATTAAAAACTTTTCCGGTACGTTTTGGGTCAAGATCTCTTTCTATACTCTCTATTCTTTCAAACAGTTTATTAAGAACCCGGCCTTCTCTTGTATTTATAGATACAAAATTAACTATGAGACAGTCCTTCACCTGACCATAACGATGAATACGGCCCATACGCTGTTCAAGCCTTACAGGATTCCATGGAATATCGTAATTAATCATAAACCAGCAAAACTGCAAATTAATACCTTCGCCGGCAGCTTCAGTGGCAACCATAACCTGACATTCTTCTCTAAAGGCTCTTTCAGAATATATACGGGTTCCGTAAGTATCTCTGTCACCTATCTTCATACCGCCATGAATCTGTGTGACAGTAAGATTCCAGGCGGTCATTTTTTCCACCAGAAAATCCAGTGTATCCTTATGTTCAGTAAAAATCAGAAGTTTCATTTTCGGATCTCTGAATATACCTTTATCAGTAATAACTTCTTTTAATTTTAAAAGCTTTGATTCTATTTCATTATGTTCCAGAAGCTTTACCTGATCAATCAGTCTGGTTAACTCCAGAATCTCTTCTTTCAATTCAAAGGGATTGTGTGAAGCCACTACCTCTTCAAGTTGAGCTATTATCTCAGTCTTTTCTGCTTCAGTCAATTCATCAAAATCTTCAGGTAACTTCTTTGCAATCTGTTCATTACGATAGCTCTCAGGGTCCTTTAATATACGCTCACGTCTTTCCCTCATACGTTCAAGACTTCTTCTCACGGCACAGGTAGATGAGGCAAAACGCCTCTGAAGCATAGCCATAGTAAACCCGAGAGCACGGCCTCTGGCAGAAGAGTCAGAAGAAGCTTTTATAGATTGATCCTCTACATAACGGGTAAGGGCATCATAAAAATCCATCTCCTGCTCATTAATCTGAAATTCAATAGTTTCCACATTACGCTTTGTAAAAATAGCCAGCACCTGCCCCGTCTCAGGATCAGGGAAATTAACCAGAGCCTCTTTCACCCTTCGCAGATAAAAAGGAGCTTCTCTGCGTTCCATAGCTTTCTCAAGACTCTTCACATCACCATAAATATCCTTATCCAGAAGCTCCAGAAAAAGACAGAAATTCTCAGGATCACCTTTATGAGGAGTGGCAGTCATAAGAAGATAATGATCAGTCCTGGAAGACAGAGCTTCACCCAGCTGATAAGCAAGAGTCTTTTTCTCTTTACTATAAGCACTCATCTTATGAGCTTCATCTACTATAACAAGATCCCAGCTGCTTCGTAACAGACTATCTTTAGCGTCCTCAATACAGGAAACCCAGGAAATAGAAGTTATAACCATATTATTTTCCTGCCAGGGATTTGCCCCGTAATTGGAACGAAGAACATCACCTTTTATAATCAGGAAATTCTCACGGAACTTATCTTTCATTTCCCTTTGCCACTGAAAAGTCAGATTGGCAGGAGTAATAATAAGAACCCTGCTGATTAAACCTCTTATCTTCAATTCCTTTATAAGAAGGCCCGACATAACAGTCTTGCCTGCGCCTGGATCATCAGCCAGAAGAAACCTTATACTGGCAAGCTTCAAAAAATAATCATAAACAGCCTCAAGCTGATGAGGAAGAGGATGAATATTGGCAATGGATAAACTAAAATACGGATCATATTCATAAGCAAGTCCGAGTCTCATAGCCTCAATGCCAAGACGGAAATGCTCAGAATTACCCGTAAAAGGTTCTTTCTCAGGAGTAGAAAAAAGACTTTCCACCTGTTCCGCAGACAAAATTGGATCATAAAAACTACCTGTATTAAGTCCCTTGCCTATAAGTTTAATAGAATCACCCATAGGAGTGATAACACTGACCTGCACAGGTTCTTTAAATAAAGGCCCCTGGACTATAGAGTTTGGCTTGAGATCTTGAATAAGCATAATTTATAAACCTCTGTAGCAATGATTTTGAAGCTTCTATAAATTCTTCACTATTTATAAAATATCCTTTAAATCTTATATTCTCTACAGGTGATTTAAAGTTTTAAAGGAAATTATCAAAGGAGGCAGCATGGTGTCCAATGGCATTGTTTTGATACAGCTAATTATGGAATTGATTTATTGTCCAGTGGTCGGAATATTGATTCCCTGATATTACTCGAAATCCTATATCTTCATGTAAAGCTTTCTCCACTCTTCGGCTTGAACGGATACCCTGACTGAATGCATATAACCATACTTTTACCATCATTAATGGCGAATATGGCGGTTGGCCAGGCTCCTCTCTATATTCTTTATAGATTTCTGACAGATCCGCCTCTTCTACTATCTCACTTATGAAATAGGCAGGATGATCTTACGGTAACCAGTCGTGCAAAGAAGGAGGAAATAGATATTGCTCATTTTGATTGTATTCTTTAAAAGTCTTTCTGGCTTTATCAAGGAATTCTATAGCTTTTTCTGGTCGCTTCAGGTTGCAATAGATTAATCCTTCTCTCTGATTACAGACGGCAATATTTAATAAGAGGTTTTGTTTCTGAAAAATTTTTCTTGCCTTATTGCATTCTTCCAGGACTTCATTGTATTTTTTCAGCTTATAATAAGAAATTGATTTATTATAATTACACATAGCTATGTCTATCTGCAAATTGTTCTCTTTAAATATTTCTTCTTAATTTATGGCTATAACATTTATTTCAATATATATAAGATATTTCCCTTTGATTATATCTAATTTCTGGATATAGATAATTTTTTTTAAAAATGTATCACTAATATTTAATTAGTGGTATAATATAGATGAGGTGATGAGGAAAATGGCTAAAATAAAGGAGATTATCGATAGTGGCCTGGAGGCAAAATTAAAGAGATTCGAGACATTAATGGGCTATTCCCTTTCTGATAAAACTAAGTTGGAATATATTAAAATTGCAAAAGCTCTAATAGATGGAAATTTACCTGTCAGATCCAGGAGCAGATATCTTCAGGCAAGATCTGTTGCAAAAAAACTTAAGGAACAGGGGATAGCTTATATTGATATCCCTAAATGGACCCGTCGGGGCGATACGAGAAACCT
Source organism: Bacillota bacterium (assembly GCA_022704525.1). Classification (GTDB taxonomy): domain Bacteria; phylum Vulcanimicrobiota; class SpSt-956; order SpSt-956; family JAKJGF01; genus JAKJGF01. Next base: position 27,142 of record JAKJGF010000037.1, read on the forward strand.
TGAGTATATCCAGAGGAAAATCATATCGGAAGAGGATTTTATGAAGATACTACAGGAATTGCCGGATACGAAAAAAGGAAAGGAATTAAATCTGGCTATGAGGATTGCTTTTTATTCCGGTCTCCGGCTCCATGAGGTTCTGAAACTTACTGATAAACACATAAAGATAAATGACCATATAATAATTAAGATTACCGGTAAGGGGAGAAAATTCCGGACCACCTATCTGCCCAGGAATATGTCAGAGGAGATAAAGGAGTTTAAAGGATTCAGTATAAGTTATGAATATACCAGGACAACCCTTGCCAGATCGTCAGGGAAAGCGGGAGTAGCAATTTCTTTTCATGCTCTGAGACATTCTTTCCTCACAAGGCTGGTTAATAAGGGGGTGCCTCTGCCACAGGTACAGAAGATTGCAGGACACAGTAACATTACGACCACGGCTATTTATTTGCACTTTTCCGATGAGGTAGATGCCAATCTGGAAAAACTGGGATATTAAAGAAGCTTATGGTAATTGCTTTCATAAAATATTCCCCATTATCTATGCAAGGGTTTCCACATCAAAACAGAATCAGGATTTAGTTCTTTAATAGAAGATATATCCAGAATACTCAGAAGTATATTTTTCAATTTTTCTACACTGCAAATTCCCTTAATCTTAGTACCGCAACAGGCAAGTTAGTATCCATCTCACAAGTCTGTCCCTGTCCGGGCTCTGGAGCAAAAGATATGCCGTCAAAGGAGAAAGTTATAACGTAAATAAATACAAAACTGTATATTCTGTAATAACAGATTTCATTGTAACAGGATCATAGATTTTGCGTAAGAGCCCGGACAGGGACAGGTGTATATGTTTTTGGATACTTATTTACCTGTCTCGGTACTTAGATATACTTTCATCTATAGATTTTTTAATTTTTTCCTCTCGTATTTTAGCAACCACAGTCTCAAGCATAACTTTCCTTCATTACTCAATAGTTTCAAGATTTGTAATCCTCTCTTCATGATTCTCCAGTTGGTCAGTATGGTCCATCTGTCTTGACCTTAAAGCAGTTAATTTCTGAGCAGTATCAGTAAACTGTTTTGTTATTTCTACTGTATTTATGTATATCTTATCAAGTTTAGTATCTAAATTCTGAAGGTCAGCGTCTAACTTGTTTTCTAACCTGACAAAGTTTTTAAATACTTCTTTTGTTAAAGTGTAAAATCTTACAATTTTCAATTGATAACCGATAGCTAGCTGTTGAACAATTACGATATTTTAACAGGTTATTTCACTCATTTTTTATTTCTTCTTTTATCGGTACCTTCTCCAATACGTTAAGACCTCCTATGAGTCCTATGAGACCGAAAGCAATAAAAACGAGAGGAATAATGGCAAAGAAGAAATTATTACCAGTCACGTTTCTGTTAAGGACTGCTTCGTCCTGGCTGGCGGGGTTCACATAACATACGGTTTTTTTACCTGCACCATAGGCCTTAACAATATCATATGCCAGGGAAAAATCTCTCGCACCGTCAATAAAAGTGACTCTGCTTGACCTGTATGTATGTCCGTTAATTTTATAGGAATATACAATTTTCGGGTAATAATAATATGTTGATCTTGACGATTTCCCTCTGACCCTGGTCTCTTTTACTTCACTGGATATGATAATACATGGAGTTTCCTTCCAGTTTTTTGCATCAATAATATACATTACAGGTTTCATAATAATAAAATATGCTGAAACAAAACCGATCAATGATACAAAACCAAAAACACCTGTAATAAATAAACGGGCGGATTTATAATCCTTCATACTTATTCTGGGTACTTCCTGTTCCATATGTCACCTCATGATATAACCCTGAAAAGTGCCAAAGATACTAAATTTTATTAATAATGTTAATAAAAAATATTCATAATATGTAATTTTGCCATATATATTGACAGTTTGTTAGAAATTTTATTAAAATATCCATAGATAATGAATATTTTGTAAAAAAATTTACTTTTAACAAAAAGAGAGAATTTCTGATTAAATTATATATTAAAGAGAATGAATATGCAAGAACAGAAAAAATCTCAGAAAAAAAGAGTGGAAAGACATATTATAACCAAAAGCCATTATTTATATAATTTCTGTGATGATATTTGTTATAAATCGAAAAATCTATATAATTACTCAAATTATATAATCAGGCAGGATTATATATTTAATCATAAATTTACCGGCTTTTATCAGTTAGATA
>JAKJGF010000242.1 GCA_022704525.1 Bacillota bacterium
CCATCACTACCTCCACCATTTAAATTAAACCAACCTGCTGACGGCTTTGCATGATGATCATAATAACTGGTAAGATCACTGTTCCCTGTGCTATTGTAATCAGTTTTACTTACGAAACGAACAGGCCCCAATATGCTTGGTTTATCAGTAGAAACACTCGTTAATGGAGAACCGTCAGCATTCCATGTAAGTATCCTTGCTCTTCTTATAGAATTAGGGTCATTAGGATCATCATTTGGACAACCTTCAGCCCTTATGCCACCGTAAATTGTCATATCAGGAGTAATACCTACAGCATTTTCTTTCAAGTGTCTATACTGTTCAGGTAGATTCATAGCAAGATCTATATCAGTAAAATTAGAATAAATATAAGTATAATTATAAAAAGAAACTTCTTTTAATATTACCTGAATTTTCCTGGTAGCATAAAAACTGGCATTCTCAAGACTCACTTCATCACCACGTTTTTCCATAACATAACCTATACTTGTGGCTATTATATCAGGACATTTCTCACCTGCCGGGTGGATAATAACATTACAACCTACAATCTTATGATCAGCAGTTTCAGTATGAATTAAAAGTTCATTATCTTCTATTTGTCCGCTTCCATCAGGCTTACGTATTAAAAGATAATTTTCTCCGTCAATAGCTCTAAAATATGAAGAACCACTTTCATTTAACTTAAAATAACTTACCCGGCGGGTTCCACCATTATATCCTCCAGCAGTAGGAAGACCATAACCCCAGGCATTGGGTTCCATTGAAGCAAACTGAGCCAAATATTCTATCCCTCCATTAGCTGCCTGAAGAGCCAGCTCAGAATCAATTCTGGTGGTGGTAGTTTTACTTTCCACCATAGCTATAGAGATGAAAGCAGTAGCTACAGCAGCTAAAACAATGACAGTTAATAAAGCCAGAAGCATAGCTGCTCCCTTTTCATTATTCTGCTTTTTAATTTTTCTCATATAAATTCCACCTTTCTAAACTTTTATTTAATATTAATTATTTCACGACATATATGCATTTTGTCAAGATCATTTCAAAATTTTAATAAGAAGATCTTACCTGAACAATGGAATCTAATTCTACTATTATGTCCTGTTTATTCGGATCCACTATTTGGCCATAGGGATATTGAACTACAGTCATTTCAATCTTAAATTCAAAAGGATCATGGGTATTATCCCTGCCAATTATACCATTGAACTCAACCTGTCTCTGATCATAATATTCAGGTTTTTCCTTATGGGAAACTTTAAAATAAATAAAATCAGAAGGATAGGGCATTGAAACTATAGTAGCAGGATTGGTATTAGGGTCAGCAGGATCCCAATCCCACGCAACCTCAAGTGGAGAGGAAGTTATGCTCCAATTGAGATTTGTAAGTGGCTCAGTTAGAGTGCTCTTTAAATTTATAATTCCTCTCATAAGAGAGGTTATGCCACCTGGATCGTCAGGGCTGTTAGCCTTATCGAAGACACCCGGGAATCCTGCTCTCTCACCTGCTCTATTTTCAACATAATAACACACTAAACGATAACTTTGATTAACAGCAAAATTAAAATCTTCAGCACCAACATCAGGAATCGGTTCAGTAAAACAAAAAACATTGCTCTGGTTAGGGTCAGTAATATATGGAATAAAAACAGGAGAAGGAGGTATCTTGGGAGTATAATTACCCATAATCTGAGCAGGAAGAAAAGTAGCATTTCTGGCTTCAGAGACCATTCTTTCCATAGCTATTCTCGCAGTCTGCTGAGACTGGACACGGGTAGCATTATAAGCTGCAGTCCTCATGCCATAGGAAAAAATTAAAAAAGTTGCCGTACATAGTAAAGCAAAAACAAAAATACCCACTACAAGTTCTATTAATGTAAAACCTTTAACTTTTCTCATAAAACCTCCTTACATGCCCGGTGTTGACGTTAAGGCATTTGATTTATATGATACTATCTGAATAAAACTATATCTAAGAGCTCCTTTAGACCTTTCTTCTATATTAACAGTAACTCTGATTTCCTTCATACAAGTATCTGTAGTAACACCATATGTATCCTCATAATCAGAAAAGTCTGAAACCACTATTGTAGGCACTTTACGACCAGGAGGTAAATTATCTAATCCAATATGTGGTAGATCAGCCTCATCTTGTGGATTTACTCCACCCGTCATAAAAAAAATCTGACTTTCACCAGATGTTAGTTCTGGATTTTCTTCAATAACCCTGGGTTTCCACTTGGGTTCCTCAGTTTCAAAACTTTGCCAATCTTCTAGTTTCATCACAGACATTCCACCTGGATTAAACACATCAGTATAAGGAAGATTTTTAATCTCTTCCATTATAGCTGAAGCTATTTCAAGTGCCTGTATTCTTACCCTTGTTTTCCTGTTGATTTCAAGTCCTGTAGGGAAAATAGTTGCTACAGCCAGAATAGAAAAAGAAAGGATGCAAACAGCACCCATAATTTCAATAAGAGACATACCCCTTCTATTTCTTTTTATTATCAACATATAAAAATCCTCCTACAGTAAAATTTACAAATCTAAAATTAATATCCTTATAAAATAATATATCATAAAAAGATAAAAAAAGCAACAACTATTATGAACATTTTTTCAATTAAATCCTACTCTATAGATTAAATTTATAACCTTTACCCCAGACAGTTAAAATTATTTCAGGATTATTAGGATCATCTTCAATCTTTTCTCTAAGTCTTCTAATATGTACATCTACAGACCTGTGATCTACATATTCATGTTTCCATATCTCATCAATTATTTCCTGACGATTTAAGAGTCTATTGGGATTTTCCGCCATAAATTTTAACACGTCAAACTCTCTTGCAGTAAGTTCTAATTGCTTATTGGATTTTAAAAAGGTTCTTCCAATTAAATCCATTTTCATATCTTTAAATATTATTGTAGAAGAAGGGGAACTTGCAGAGGAAGAAACTGATGAAAGGCGTCTTAAGATAGCCTTTATTCGAGCTGTCAGTACCTTCGGATTAAAGGGCTTTACCATATAATCATCGGCACCCATTTCAAGACCTATTATCTTATCTAAATCCTCTCCTTTAGCAGTAAGCATTATAACTGGCACATTGGAAAACTCCCTGATAGAGCGGCATACTTCAAAGCCATCTATATCAGGGAGCATAATATCCAGAACAATAATATCAGGTTTTTCTTCCCTGGTAATGGTAATGGCATCGCGGCCTTTATAGGCTTTCAGAACATAAAAGCCTTCTTTTTTAAGATTTAATTCTACAAATTCTACAATGCCAGGTTCATCATCTACTACCAGGACAGAGGATTGCAATAAAATACCTCCTTAAAACTTACGTATTATAAGATTGGTAGAAAGAAAAGCATAGGCCCTTCCATCTCCGGAAAGTTTAAACGATCCTGCTGATACATTTTCCATAAAAGGTTTTACTTTAAAGTTATCTTCTTCTCTACCAACAAAAAAGTTCATTTTAGACTGAGAATAATTAAACTGAGACACAACAATAACTTTGCCGTTTCTGGATATAAAAGAATAGGGAATATATGAACCTATGTCCCATTTCTTCCCTGTAGTCAGATCATAAATCTTGACTTCATCATTACCTTTTTCACTCTTTGTACGATCATAAAGCACTCTTGTGGGACAACCTGCTATATCAGGTATATCAAAGCCTTTATCAATCTCAGTAAGTTTTTTATCCTTATAAGCCAGTAAATGCATTGTTGGGTTTGTACCTCTGGTCCTTAAAATACTAAAATATGCCACCTCTGGTGATACTATATACATAGAACTTATTATACCATCAAATTTACTGGAAAGTTCTTTGAAATCAAGGGTTTTTTCAAGAGCTTCCACACCGGTTTTAGTAAGATCTACTTTAGCAATACAGTTTCCCTGGGAAAACTGTTCTTTATCATAAAAATAACCCTTTATATAGAAATTCCCTTCATAAAACATACCTATACGCTCAGCTCTAAATCCTTCTTTCCCTTTTTCATGTTTAAAGATTGTTTTTATCTTCATAGTCTTTATATCCAGAAGAACAAGACGGGTTCCACCATTGATTATTACAAGGACCTTATCCTCTTCCTCAGATAAAACCAATTGATCAACTTTACTTGCATCAAGATAAGCTTTTTCCCATGAAGTAACTGCATTTTTCTCAAGATCAAATTTTAATATATGAAGGGCATAGGTTTTACCTTCTTTTCTGAGAGAAAGCTCTGATACCTGTTCGAGTCCAACAATCATATCACCTTTATTTGAAAAAAGTGGAATTTTAAAATTTTTAAAAGTAACCTTTCTGTTTCTGAATTCTGTCTGATCAATTTTAATATTAGCATAAGAACAGGACAGGAATGATAAAAAAAATGAAACTAGCAATAAGAATAAAAAACCATTCTTTACAAATCTCTTCATAGTTTTTCCCGGCAATAAATATCGCACTACCGGCACTTATCCACTTCCTTTCTTAATTTAAATATATCTTAGAAATTATATCACAGAGCAGTCCTGGAGACAATAGGTTTTAGAAAAGGTTTTAAAAAAATCAGGGTGTCCAGAGGGACACCCTGAAGTCTTAAAAGGATAATTACTCTACTGCAACCTTCTCAATTGACATATAAGTAGGCCACCAATCCCAGCTATATTTTCTCTGGCCATTCTGAACAAAAGAAGATTTAAAACCTGTAGCAGTCGTTGAAATTTCTGTAATTCCGAGACTGGAAAGGGATTTTAATTCTGACTTGGCAGCTTTGCCATCACCATTTTCATCTATCCATACCTTCATACCATTCAGCTCAGATCCTGAAAGAACTCCATCTTTATTGGTGTCAAAGCTTGCAAGTTTTTCATAGCCATCATTATAGCCATCATTATTACCAAAGAAACTGGTGCCGTCTACAATATTCTCTTCTCCAGGCATAATAAGAAGGCCGTCATTTGCACTGACCCATTCAACTATATCTTCAAATCCATCGCCATCTATATCAAATCTTACTGTCTTAACACCATCTACAAAACCATTATGAGGTAACCAGTTGCCACCGGAAGCATCAAGTTTTCCATCACCATTAAGATCGAGTACTATAGGACTTGACCAGCCGATAGAAGAACATTTGTAATTGTAAGTGATAGTTTGACTACCAACCTGTTTTTGCACTGAACCTGTATAAATATAATAATCAGAACTTGTAGCATAGGTAAATAATTCACGTCCCACACCTGCATCAGGTTCATGAGTGGTATTATAACCTGTCTTTGTATAATAATCTCTTCCTTTAAGGCCCGTGATATGAACAGTACCATTTGCAGATATTTCAACAGCTCCCTGTATACCTGCATAGTTACTTATCTTGGCTGTAAATACTTCACTTCCTGCAGGGGAATTATATACTGCATCTACAAAAGACTGTAAAATAGCTGGTTCTCCTGCTACACTCTGGAGATGTACTAAAACTTCATAAAGGGTATAATTTCCATATTGAGGACACAGTGCATCAATTAGAAATCCACCGCTTTCATTACTTATATTAAAGGTCTCCACATCTTTGTCTACATTAATTTTAATCTTGGTCTCGGCAGACCATGCAATAAGAGACATTGCCAGTACCATAATAAGGGTCATTACTAAAATCTTTTTCATTTTCTTTTCACTCCTTTTACATTTTTTAAAACTTCAGAAACACCGGTCTCTCCTTTCTCCAGCTTTAGAGAGATATTTTATTCACACTCCTTTCAGAAGATATTTCTTTATATTTTAACCTAAAAATTTTCTATCTGATAGCATTATACTAAATTTAAGCATTTTTGTTGTTACAGGAATGTTAAAAAAATATAAAAATTTCTTAACAATTTTTATATTCCTAGAAAAAGACAAGGAAATTAAGGATGTAAGAAGAATTTTTAATTTATATGTATAAATATCTCTTAATATTATTAATAATTACTATTTCTACCTCTTATCTTCTTCTGAAAAGAGGAAATGCTAAAACAGGTACTGCCACCTATAATGACTCTCATGGGGTATTTGCCATAACATATCCTGAAAAGTGGTTATGTAATAAAACCTGTGATGGTATAGTAAGATTTTCACCACCTGGTAATGCTTCAAAGGATAATTCTCTAACAGTAGTTTATGGAAATCTTAATCCTGATACGTCCTTAACCCTTGAGGAGATTATAATACAGTTTAAAAAATCTTTTAAAGAAACCTACCCTTTTTCAGAGGAAATAAAACCGGCAAAGGTTCTGAATTTATCCGGAGCAAAAGCTGTGTTTTATCATTTCAAAACTAATACTAAATCCTCAAAAGAACTTTTTATTATTTTAAGTATAAATAAGGGAACTATATTTATAATAACGGCTTCCTCACCAGAAAATAAATTTTCTTTATATAAAGAGAATTACCTGGAAATGATAAATAATTTTCAGACACCGGCACAAATTGCGATTGAATTTAAACAACTTACTCCAGCTTATGATAATGAAATAACTTTAAAACTACTTGATTTTACAGAAAGTTCAAAAAAATTCTCTATTAAATATCCTGAAATGTGGGAAATAAATAATATGCAAAAGGAGAAAGCCCTTTCTGTCGGTTTTTCACCTACAGGAGAACATCCGGCTACAAATGGAATATTAATAACAATTATAAAAATTGCATCAGATCAGAAAAGCTCTGTAAATCTTAAAACTACTGCTACAAATTTAGTAAACATTTATAAAAAAAATCTTACCGGTGGAGAGGAAATAGAAAAACCACAGGACTTTACTTTAAGCCAGTTACCGGCATTAAAATATCATATAAAAGGTGAAATGAAAGGAGTAAAACTGGAGACACTTATTATAGTATCTATAACAGAAACAGA
>JAKJGF010000243.1 GCA_022704525.1 Bacillota bacterium
AATGTCATTGCTTCTAATACCTGAAGGTGCAGGACAATTAAATTCTGTTGAAAGAGCAAAGGTTATATCTGAACGATTGAATTATCTTTTTGAAACAGGAAAGCTTTCTCCTGATTCCCTCAGGGTTGGCTATGATAAGGGTGAGGTTGTATTGGAATTAGACTACGCAGGACATCCCTATCTTATAGCCACAGTAGATTCCAATATGGCCAGAAAGTTTCGTGGAACCAATGGAAGTAGAACAACCTTAGCTTACTGGTGGTTATCTCTTCTTAAAGATAATTTGCTTATAGCAGAGTCACAACAACCACGTTATAGTGTTTCTTATGGAAGTGGCTATGTTCTGGAAAGAATCTATATAAAAGCAATGAAAGATAGAGATTTTGAAGAAGGACCTTTATCTATTTCGGTTGTTAAAAATGCTATAAATGACCTTTCAGAAGAGGATCCGAACTTTCTAACAGACCTTGAACGTCTATATACAGCTGTTCCTGCCGATTTTACACTGGCATCAGCAAGTAAGCTGGATAAATTAGATAAAGGTAAGTCAAATAATTTTGTATATAATAATTCTTTAACAAATTTACCGGGACCGTTATTTACTGAATTTCCATATTATAATGAACAGTCTTATACAACTAAACCCAGTGTGCCAGGGCCGGGTTTTAATGAATATGCCAGCACCACTAAAGTAGAAATGCCTTATAACTATCCAACACCAAAACCGACTCCCAAAAATACAGATACAAAGGTGTCAAAAAAAGATAAGAAAACTTCTGATAAAGGTAATGTTTCTTATACAGAACCTTCAAAGCCTGTGAAAACACCTGCACCTGTAAAAACACCTCTTCCTTACACTGAACCAACTTATTATGAACCAGCTTACTATGAACCAACTTACTATGAACCTGTTCCACCACCATCATTTCCAAAGGATTCTCCTCAAACATTACCACCGGGTTTTCTCCTTCAAAATCTCCAGTTTACACCTGAAAGTATTTTCAATAAATATTTAAATGGAAATTCTCCGAAGGATTCTATTTCTCAGGTGGAATATTCTCTTATGAACTCCAGAAAAGAGCCCCTGACAACTGAAATAGTGACAACATATCCCTTTAAATGTAATCTAACAAATCGTAAAGGGGCAAAGTATCTTCGTGTTAATGTAGATTATAAGAATGGTAAGAATTCTTCTGTAATATATAAGATTGATTAAGTTAAGTGAGAAGTGAAAAGTGAGAAGAAGTGAAAATATCAATGACCCCGCCCGGAAGGGGACGGGACTTGCGGTGCAAACCGTAAGTTCTCGCATTGATTAGAGGCATAAGGAATAATATTCTTTATGCAGCAGTTATCCAGGAGAGATACATACACACCTGCAGATATCTTTCACGTCCAGTCAGCTCTGTGGTTTTAAGTTAAACAGTCCTGGAGGGAATTCTTTTCTCTCACCTCTCACACATCTTTTACTCCTCGAAAACCGCAAAATGTTATTCGATCCTGAGGGGAAGTCCAACGTCTAAAAGAACATTCAAAGAAATAAGGCCAATTACCTTTCCAGGAACCTCCTCTGGCAACTTTATATTTACCAGTAGCAGGTCCCATAGGATTACTGGGAGGACATTTACTATAATAATCTTTTTCATACCAGTCCTGACACCATTCCCATATATTTCCTGCTATATCTTCTACACCATAAGGACTGGCTCCATCCGGAATTGAACCTACCGGGATAATACCTCTATTGTTATCTATATTCATCATACGAGCTATTATATCTTTACGGTTAATATTAACATTATTACATTTATTAGGATCCCATGTATCTCCCCAGGGAAATAGTCTGCCTTTTTCTCCAGCAGCTGCTTTTTCCCATTCTGCTTCAGTGGGTAGCCTTTTACCTGCCCACTCAAGATAAGAAAAGGCATCTTTCCAGGTTAAACAGGTGGCAGGATAAAGAGTAGTGCCAGAAGAATAATATTTTCTCCAATCTCCTTCTGTCTGATATCTGGTTTCTTTTTCAAACTTTTCATATTGAAGATTTGTTACAGGATATCTGTCTATATAATATGCTTCAAGGTAAACAGTATGTCTTGGATTATCCTCTCCACCCTGTTTCCCCATAATAAAATTTCCAGCAGGTATAAGAATCATTTCAGAGTTATCTTTTTCGTTGATAATAATTCCGGGCAGGTCTATTACTTCTGATGGTTTTTCTTCTAAAATATAATCTTCTTTCTGAACTGTTTCATCTATAGTGAATGGAGGATGTTCTTTTAGAAGATTTAAGAGATTATGTTTTTTAGCAAGTTTTTTTATTCCTTCTATGTCTATATAAGGCAGTTCTTTTTTTAATTTCATATCTTCCAGAAATTCCATAACTATAGAACAGAAATAAAGTAAATCATATTCCGGGAATTCTTCAATTATTATTTCCTCCAGACCATAATCAGGTATACCAAGACTTACCAGCCAGGGTGTGAATTCATTTTTTCTTAAATGATATTTACCTTCTTCAGGATGTTTTCTGCATAGATCTATTAATTCCCGAACATCACTTGCTTTTTTACCATTTTTAAAAATAAAAGGTTCCACACAGGAGTAATTTGTTTTGTTTTCTGTTTTCTCATTTACTATTGTATTTAGTGGAGCTTCAAACTCTTTAACAGGCATATCAGATAAAAATGAATCTTTAAAACGTGTTTTTTCAGGAAGGTTATGATAAGCCCCTCCCCCCAGATATTGATGCTCTGGAGGAGATAAGTCCTCTATATGATCTTTCGTTGAGAAATCATAGATTTTCCTATTACCTTTTTGACTCATAAAAGGCATTTCTGATGGTTCTAAAGGTTTTGATTCCGGTTTTTTGATATAAGATGGATCTATTTTTATTTCAGAAGGTTTTTTAGGAGTTTCAGAAGTTTTTTTGCCACATCTTTTACAGAACTTAAATCCTTTCTTGTTAACAGTAGAACAAATGGGGCATCTCTCTCCATCCTCTCCCATAAGAGCCAACTTTATGTCATTGGCAGTGGAAAATCGATTTTTCATATCAGGTTGAACTGCTTTTTGTATTATCATATCTATTCTATCGCTGACGCCAGGATTAATAGATCTTACAAGAGGAAAAACAAAAGGCATATCGCCGGGATACCTGTTTGTCAGAAGATAATGCATAGTTGCTCCAAGGCTGTAAATATCCGACCTGCAGTCTGTCTGACCCGAACCGTATTGTTCCGGAGCAGCAAATCCTGCTGTTCCTATTTGCCTTGTATCTCGTTCTTTACCTTCTTTATATAATCTTGTAGCGCCAAAATCAATTACTTTAACCTGTCCTTCTTTATTTACCATAATATTATCTGGTTTTAAGTCTCTATATATCATTGGAGGAGTCTGATTATGGAGATAATCCAGTATATCGGCAATCTGTATTCCCCAGTTAACTACTGTTTCTTCCGGGAGAAAATCGGGCATAGTTTCCTGAATTATGTGTTCCAGTACTTTTCCATCTATATATTCCAGTACAAGATAACAGGCACCGCCATCTATAAATAAATCATAAGATTTTACTATAGACTGATGGTGGAGACGAATTAAGGCTTCTCTTTCCTGAGTCAGAGCTACCATAAGTTTAAGCTGTTCATCTCTGTCAGATGAAGCAGCTTCTTTTATAATATACCATTCTTCAGTATTGATCTCTCTTGAGAGATAAACTGCGCCCATACCTCCTGCGGTAAGATAGTAAAGTGCATATTTACCATTTACAACTGTTCCATCAGGATGAATCATAAGTGTAGAACCTTTGGAATCCAGTTTTCCATCAGGAGCTGCTATTCTGTAAGCAATAGGTGCTTGAGGTATATAGGTTTTGTAATTACTTACAGAAGGATTTGCGTTATTAGAATTATCCAGTGCCTGTCCACATCCATTACAAAAACGACTGGCTTTATCATTTATATATCCACAGAAACTACATTCCACAAAGTAAAATCCTTTCTGAAATTATATATAAATTATATCACAAAAATATATCTACTTCTCGTTTGTTTTTATAAATCACAAAATGAATATACTAACAGACATGACCGTATCGGTCACAATCAGATATGAAAATGAATAGACAGTGGAACATAAAATTTTATCATTTTCATATAAATTTTTTAATATAAAAATTTTTTAATTTTTCTTATTGCAAGAATTATACTATAAATTATTTTTTATGTCGAGTATTTATCTATAGCAATTCTCAAAAGTCTTGTCCCGAAGTTCGCGAAAGGTGAAGAGTCAAGATTAGAGAGTGATTCTTTTTTGTATTTATTTGAGTTATAACTTTCTCCTTTGAGGGCATATCTTTTACTCCAGAGCTCGGACAGGAACAGGTATGCATGCATTACGCTTTGCGATCTTATTTTTCAGCTTTCATCACAGAAAAATTTACAGGTGAAAAAAATTTACAGGATGAAAGATTTTAATAACTATAGTAAATAATAAAATAAAGTTTTGATAAAAATTGTTTGAAATAGTTAAAAATTATGGTAAAATAAATGTTGATTATAATTTTTAAAGTTATATTGTTGAGATGAGCATAAATTATTAATACTCGTTACTCGTTACGTCTCACGGGATAAAAAATTATTAAGCTCATACTCAGATCAGTAGATAAATAATGATATTCCCTTTGAATATGCTAAGGATAGCTTATTGGTATTTTATGAAAAACTCCTGGCAGCTTTGGAAGTGCTTAATTTAAGAGATGAGTAAGAAAAATTGGACAGATATATTTAAAACAGATTTATTAGCTCTTATTAAAACTGATACAGGAAAAGAAGAAAGCACGGCTGAAGAAAAGAATCGTAAAGTAGCTGATATGTATTTTAAAGGGGCATGGAAAGAGGAAGGCGATGCCAAATGGGCTTTTTTCGAAGGGAAAGAAGAAATTTCTTCAATAGAAGAAGAAAGTCCAGAAGAAGAATTAAAAATAAGGGAAGTATTACCAGTAGCCCATACAAAAACCAGAATACTTAAACCTGAAGATGTAGTTTCTATTACTGATATAGGGAGAACTCTTACCTCTCGATATGGAGGGCCCCCAACTTCTACTGGATATTCCGCTGATGAAGGTAAGTTAAAAAGCACTGTATGGAATGAAAAAGAGAAAATAAGAGTCTTTTTTTCAGAAGATAATCAAAGTTATCAGAGGGTTCTCAGCACTATTTTTAATAGATCAGATAAAATACAGATTGTAGGTTCAGCTTCCAATGGTATGGAAGCTATAGAAAAAATAAAGTCTCTGGATTTACCACCCCATGTTATTCTTATGGATATAGCTATGCCAGTTCTTGATGGAATACAGGCAACCAGGAAAATTTTAACACTTAATCCTTCTTTAAAGATACTTATGCTTACTGCTTTTGGAGATAAGATGAATGTTTTGAATGCTTTTCGTGCAGGTGCCATAGGTTATTTAAGGAAAGATTCCGGTATGAATGTAATATTGGATGCTATTAAGGAAGTTGCCAGAGGCAGCGCTCCTCCTCTTCAGGATGATATAGCTTCATATTTATTGGAAGGTACAGAAGAACCATTGGAAGGAGATGGATTTTCAGAGGATCTCCAGATAGTAGAATCTACTTATGTAGAAAAAGAAAAGCCTGCAAAGATTAATAAATCTGTTGCTATAGTACAAAAACAGTTAGTAAAAGAAAAAAAGGAAGAAGAGGAAGAAGAGATAATAGAAGAATTAGAACTTACGGAAGAAGAATATATAGAAGAAATTGCAGAGGAAATAATAGAGGAAATCATTGGTTCTGATACAGAGTTAAATGAAGATAACCTCGGAGAATTGATTAAGATAGATACAACAAAAAAGATTGCTAAAAAAGTTATAAGCCAGTTTGAAGAAGAAGAGATTCCTGAAGGAATTACAAGAGAGTATCTTTCAGAACAGGTAGCTCTGAAAATGGTAGAGGAATTTACAAAAAAACTTAAATTAAAACAGAGGAAAAAAGAAGATGTTCCTGTATTAGTAAAAACATCTGAAGTAGTTAAAGTTTCCTCAATAGAAGAGAAAATTTTTTATTATAAAAAACTTTTAAGAGAAAAACCGGAGAATATAGAAGAAGTTATTAATAATTATAAGAGTTTAAAAGAGGCTAATTCTAATAATAAACCTGTAATAGACGCTTTAGCATGGGCTTATATGAAAAAAGGACTTTTATCTGAAGCCTTAATAGAGTTATTAAACACTCTTGAACCAGATATTAAAGAAAGGAAAGGTAAACTTTTTTCATTATTTAAATAAGGTATCATGAAGGGTGAAGAGAGGAAAAATTATTAATACTTCATACTGTGTATGATACACAGGAGTATAAAACCATAGAATATGAAAAAATTGTTTTGTTTTTCAATAATATTATTTTTCTTATCTCTTCAAATTGCCATTGCATCTAATTATTATCCTAATGTAGTTTTTAAATTTGAGAAGTGTATAATTATTGAAATAGGTAAACAGAGATTACATTTTTATAATTTATGGGGTTCTTTTCACAAAGAATTTCTATGTTCTACAGGAGCTGGTGAAACTACTCCTGTGATGAATACAATGGTATATGCAAAGGTTTCATGTCCCGTATCTGCTCAATACAATGCCAGAATGCCATACTGGTTAGAAATAAGCTCTAACGGAATTTATGGAATACATGCTCTGGATTTATGGGAAAATCCTTATTATCTGGATTATCTCGGACAACCTGCATCACATGGCTGTATAAGACTTTCACCGGAAAATGCAAAATGGCTATATGAACAGGTAGATGTAGGGGTGCCGGTTTTTGTTTTATATAGAAAATGAAAGA
>JAKJGF010000244.1 GCA_022704525.1 Bacillota bacterium
GAAATATGGAAGTAAATATCGCTGTAGAACCGGGAGATACCATATTTGTGACAAAACCCGGGAAAAGAGTTGTTATAGGAGGAGAAGTAAAAAATCCCGGTGTATATACACTGGAAGAAAAAGGCACGGTTTTAGATGCTCTTGTTATGGCAGGGGCCTATAAAAAACCAAAACTGGAACAGATAGGGGTTTTCAGGAACATTAACGGAAAATCAGAGGTAATAGAAATAAATGCGGAAAAACTCTTTTCCGTGCCAAACCCTTCTTCTGAAATAAATATACAACTTCAGAAGGGTGATGTTGTATATATCCCTGAAGGAGGGAAATTTGATCCTACAAATATTACTGTTGTGAATTCATTACTCTGGACACTCACCGCTCTGATCAATCTTTTTTGAAATGTGAGACGTAAAGCGTGAAATGTGTAAATATAGATTATTATGAAATTTATTAATATAAAAAAAATCCCTGAGATAGGTACAGATCTTCTTCTTGCTATACTTCTTCTTTTCCTACCTGTTCTTTATGGCGGAGTTCAACCGTGGGTTATACTTGTATTACATCTTCTTACTACTGGTTTATTATTTCTATGGATGTTAAGAGGATGGATTGAAAATAAAATTATCTTTAAGAGAACACCTCTTGATATACCTTTTATTATCTTTACAGGGATGTACCTTTTTTATACACTGAATACAGTATACCCCTACGGGAGCTATCAGGAATTTTTTAAATTTCTTAATTATATTGTCCTTTATTATATTACTGTAAATCATATAACAGATAGAAGGAAAATAAAAATCTTTACATGGATTATTATAATTATCGGAACAGGAATGTCTATATATGGCTTTCATGAGTACTTCTCAGGAATAAAAACAATGCTCTCTCCTTCCTATGTGTGTCACAATCACTTTGCCGGCCTTATGGAACTCTGTCTTCCTCTGAGTTTATCCCTTATACTTACAGAAGAGAAAGCCTTCGGGATACTCTCTGGAATAGCCTCTGTAATAATGGGTTTTGCCCTTATGTACAGCATGTCAAGAGGTGGATGGATGGCTTTCGGGGCTTCTTTTATTTTCGTGATAATACTCTTTCTCTGGAAAAGAGGTAATTTTTATTCGGGAGCAAAAGAAAGAAAAATCTTTCTCACAAACCTTATAGTCTGGGTTTTGATTATTCTTGCTCTGTCTATACCTCTTATAGCCAAAGAAAGATGGAAAACCATACTTCAATTTGAGGGAAATCAGATGGAAAGTGAAGCTCTTTCTTTCAGGATACCTGTATGGAAAAATACATGGCAGATGATAAAGGATCAGAATTATCTGGGAAAAGGTCTGGGGACATTTATATATCTATATCTTCCCTATAATAAGGAATATCCCGATGGTTTTATAAATGCGGCTCACAGTGATTATCTTCAGATGGGAATGGAAGCAGGCATGGCAGGGGTAATAGCCTTTTTTATTATTATAATCACCTTTTATGTGTGTATAATTACTTATCTGAGATATAAAGGTGATGAGCTTACACCCTTTACAAAACAGATGATAAGAAAGGATCAGTTAATAGCTATCGGATACACAGGGGCCATTACAGGACTGGTACTTCACGGTATGGGAGATTTTAATTTTCAAATTCCCGCAAACTGCGTATATTTCTTTTTGATTATGGCACTGGCAGTTAATATAAGAGCTCTATCTCCACCTTACAGAAGCAAAAAAGAGATAATAGAAGAAACAGAACCTGTAAGAAGTAAAAAGCTACTGGCACTCACTGTAATATTCTCCATTTTTCTTCTCTTTATTACCTTCATAACAGGTAAAGCAATAATGGCAGAATATTATTTCTTAAAGGGAATAGAAAATGAAAAAACTCTTTTATGGGAGAAATCTTTAGAAGAATATGATATGGCACAGTTTTTAAATCCTGCCCATCCTTCTTATTATAAACAGGCAGGCTATATATCATCAAAACTGTCAGTAATAGATGATGCAAAAAGTGAAGAATATCGTAAGAAAGCTATAGAATATTATAAAAAAGCAGAAAAAGCAAATCCCTGTGATAGTATTATATATTATTCACTGGGAAGACTTTATGCAGAAAAAAAAGAAGATGACCTGAGAAGAGAAAATTATGAAAAGATGCTAAAGCTTGATCCCTGGAACAGGATATATATTCTTACCTTTGCTTCCTACTGGGAGTCAAAAGGAGAGAAGAAAAAAGCTATAGAAATATATGAACACTATCTGGTAATACAACCAAAAAACAAACAAATAATAGATATGATAGAGAAATTAAAAAAACTATAAAAAATTAATTGCAAAAATATATGTTATATAATATAATAATTGAAATGACATAAATTTACTATAGTTAAGGAGCATAAAAAATGAAAAAGATTTACACTTATATTCTCTTATTGACATTTTTTCTAAATATCTGCCCCTTTAACACCTTATCTCCTGCCTTTGCCTCAGAACAGGAGATTACTCTGAAAGTTGTAGAAGGATCTGTTAAAGTAAAAACCTCTGCAGATGCACCGTGGACTAAAGTTACGGAAAGGGTGAATTTAACGGCAGGAGGTTATGTCAATGCAGGCCCCGGAAGTTCAGGAGTACTTCTCTTTCCTGATGGAAGCAATATAAGATTATATGAAAAATCTATGGTACGTATTATGGAAATAGAATATATACAGGGTGGAGCAAGGAATTATTTTATCAGATTCCTGGGGAAAATCCTTGTTCACGCTGTAGAAACAGGCAAAACAGATTCTACCTTCCTGAGCAATGCCCCTACTACAGATATAACTACCTATGGAAAAGAATATACTGCAGAAATTGAAACAAATTTAACTGTAAAAATAGAAGTACTGGAAGGAAAAGCAGTACCAAAAGAAGCTTTCAACAGAACAGGAAAAATAAGGGATATTTCTATACCAAACCAGACCTTTACCTTTGAGATAGAAACAGAAGATGGAAAAACTGAACTTCTTACAGTAAAGGTCAATCCTGCAACAGTATACTTTGATGGATATGAAAAATATAGAAAATCAGGAATACCGGAGGACCTGGGGAATCTGAAAGATCTGGAAAAAGGTGATAGCGTAATAGTTTACGGTGATCTCATATCCAATGGAAAGGTTATCGATGCCTTTCTGATTGCAAATAAATCTGTAGCGGGCTTTTACTTACTTGGAGGAGCTGCCATATTAGGTATAATACTTCCTCTTACCCTGGGTGGAGAAACAGTCGTAAAACCACCGCCAGTTTCCCCGGTGCAACCTCAACGTTAACAAAGGCCATTAACAAATAAAAGGACGAACAGCTGTTCGTCCTTTTATTATTACCAGTCTCACATCTCACGTATTTCTGCTTAAATTCAAATTCCCTCTGATGTGTCTCAATAAATCTATATTTGATAGATTGTTGGTACCTGCTACCTGCCATTCCATATCAGGAATGCCCTTTTCTTCAACTCTTTGTTTCTGAATAAATGCTGTAAAGGATGGAGGCATATCTTTCTTTTCCGGAATCTCTGTAAAATTTTCTTCTTCCGGGAATAAAGCAATAACGCCGTTATGATTTGTCTCTGCTCTTAAGGTTTTTCCGGGAGACTCTGAATCTGAAATAGTAAAATGTCTGGGCTGATTTTTAAGAAGGCCTTCTGCTATGGTTAAATTTTCTCTGGAAGAAGGGGCAATAGTTACAGGTGAAGAAGAGACACTTACAATAGAACATGTAAAAAGATCTGTTTGATTAAGACCATCTTTACCGGCAATCTCTCCCTGGAGAAGAGGTTTCTTAATTTCTTTGCTTCTAATAAGATTTAAGTTAATAGCATTCATAAAAATATCCCTTCTTTACCTGCTTATATTATAACTGAAAATATAGAATAAAGAAATAATTTTTTTGTTAACTTTTTGTTAACTTTTGGAATTGAAAAATTATCTTTTCTATGATATATTAATTTATATTAACACAGAAACCAGAGAAGAGAAGGAAGGATTATGAAAAAACTTACAGAAGGGCTTATTATCTTAAAAAGATACGGTGAACTAAAGAATGCCTGCTGGATATTATACAATAATGGCGAAGGGGCTATCGTGGAAATGCCTCCTTTTAAAAAGAAAGAAAAACCATCCTATAGAAAAGCAAAGATTTTTTTTCAAAAGTATAATATCTTTCCTAAATATGGATTTCTCTCTCATTCACACTGGGACCATGTCCATTCACTCCCGTTTTTTCGTCTGGAATTTCCTATAACACAGTTCGTTGTGCACAGTTCCTTTTTAAAAGATCCCTATATACAGTTTTTTTTAAAAAATTCCAGAAACAGTAAAGGTGAATATAAACTTTTTGATGATATATTTGACGATATCTTATGGCAGGGAGATATAGGAGGTGAACCAATTTTTTTAATTCATGCACCCAAACACTCTCCAAGTGATATAATGATAATATTCCGTGGAGCTATGATTACAGGAGACTGGAATATTGGTGATATAAGAGACTGTAATACCCTTGTTCCTCTAAAAGAAAAGCTTCAATCTATAGAAAATCTACAAAATATTATATATGCCCTGGATTATAATATTCATATGTTATTTTCTGCTCACGGAGATTGTCTTTTTTATGAGGCAGATTTCTATAAGATTATGGAAGAGTGTAAAATAGATCACAATGGAAAAAAGATAGATTTACCTGCACGTTTTATATCTGAATCTGAAATACCGGTAAGCTATTTTACAGATGAAGACTGGTAAAAGACGTGAGACGGAAACCTTTCGGTTCCCGTCTCACTGATTAATCTACTAATATTTCCTGATGTAATACTTCTCTACTTGCTCTGTACTACTCCCATGGCATACCCTGAATGGCCAGGGAGCCCAGAGGGCCAGTTCCTGTCTGTACTATAGAGAGTGCATGATTTCTATCAGTTATCTCCCCGTATTTTCCGAGGAGTGTCTCAATTCCTGCCGGCCTTATCTGTTGACCTGCATCCAGAACAACTTCTTTAGCCACTCCGCCATCCATAATGACCCATCCAATAGCACCTGTTCCTCCCATACCACTGCTTACTGCTGAAGTATGATTTTTTTCTATAGCAGGTCTATATGTCTGGCATACCTTACCAAGATCTGTTAAATCCTGACCAAGGATCGCCGGCATATCAGGAATTTCTGTAAAGGGAAGATCCTTAAAGGGAGTTCCTGAAGGTATAAAGGTCTCTTCAGGTCCTGGAAATATAAGAGGTTCTGAAGGTATACCTGGTGGTTGAGGAAAATTCTTTTTAATTCCACCTGTCTCTTTTGGCCATCCTCCTGTATTCAAATTACCAATCATCTTCATTGAAGTCAATCACCTCCAACTGTGTAACGCTTAAGGCGCTACACCCAGTCATTTTTTATATTTATATTTTAAATTTTAAAATTCACAATAAAAAGTATCAATATACCGCTTTTCAATTTAACTCAATTATATTATATAACAATATTTTTAAAATGTAACCCCTTAATTGTTAATATTTTGTTAACTTTAACACACGTTTTGAGTAAGTGAGAAGTGAAAGGTGAGAAGTGAGTGGTGACGGATAATTCGTGATGCGTGACTGGTATTTACTCTCCTATACAGTTGTTATTATTGGTATTTT
This sequence comes from Bacillota bacterium, assembly GCA_022704525.1. Lineage (GTDB taxonomy): Bacteria > Vulcanimicrobiota > SpSt-956 > SpSt-956 > JAKJGF01 > JAKJGF01. The sequence goes on from JAKJGF010000244.1 coordinate 5,653, forward strand.
AACAGATACAGGATTTCTCCTCTAATAAGGAAATTTACATGATAAAACATAATCAGTAACTTCTTTCCGGCACTAAAATATGGTATTATATAACTATGAAATATCATCTGTATGATAAAACATTGAAGGAATTGTTCAGCAGACCGGAGATAGTAAGGGATTTCCTGAAAGGAGGTTGTAGATTCTGACTTTATAAATGATATAGATTTTACCCGTATAGAAAAGAAGAATACCAGTTATATAGCCAAAACCTTTAAGAATAAAAAAAGTCAAAAATTAAGAGGTGGTAAAGAATATGAAAAAACTTTCTGTTATTATATCTATCTTATTAATAATTTTAATTCTGCCTTTGATTTTCTGTAAAGAAAAGGCAGTAACTTCCGAACTAATTCCGGAAAAAACTGTTAAGCCTGAAGAGACAGGCAGCAAAGATAATGCAGAGGCGGCAAAAGAGTTTGTCAACCTGCTGGCAGAGGGAAAGTATGAAGATGCTGTAAAAGATTTCGATATTGCTATGGAGAAAGCTCTTCCTCCGGCAAAGCTGAAGGAAGCCTGGGAGGCTGTTATTAAAGAAGCGGGAGGATTTAAAGAACAGGCCGGAACAAGAAGTGAAAAAATGGATAGCGTTGCCGGCATATTTTTTCCGACGGCACAGATTTCATCATACGAGCCGCCTTCATATGCAGATCCCGGAAAGTTTACAGAAAAAGAGATAACTGTGGGAAGTAAAGACTGGCCTCTTCCGGGAACTTTAACATTGCCCGCGGGAGACGGACCTTTTCCTTTAGTTGTCCTTGTCCACGGTTCAGGCCCCCAAGATCGTGACGAAACGCTAGGCCCGAGTAAACCATTTAAGGACCTGGCCTGGGGACTTGCTTCAAGAGGTATAGCAGTTCTCAGGTATGAAAAACGGACAAAAGAACATAGGCTGAAAATGGTAGCTGAAAAAAAAGCTATAACCGTTAAAGAAGAAACAGTAGATGATGCTCTTGCCTCTGTGGCTATTCTGAGAGATATGGATAAAATTGATAAGAACAGGATTTTTGTTCTTGGCCACAGCCTGGGAGGAATGCTTATACCCCGGATTGGTAAAGGAGATTCTGAAATTGCAGGTTTTATTATTATGGGAGGAG
>JAKJGF010000245.1 GCA_022704525.1 Bacillota bacterium
CTCTTGCAGAACCAAAATCAACAAGGACTATCTCACCATTCTTATCTCTTAACATTAAATTGGATGGTTTAAGATCACAATAAACTATAGGGGGATTCTGAGAATGTAAATACTCAAGTACATCACAAACTTTTAACGACCATACTAAGACATCATTTTCAGGTAAGCCGGGATTACCCTTTTCTTTTAATAATGCTTCCAGATCATCTCCTATTACATATTCCATTATAATATAGTAAAAAGAATTCTCCTGGAAGTAATCTGTTACATGTGGAAGTGCAGGGTGCCTTAATTTAGCTAAATATTCAGCTTCTTCCTTAAAACGCTTGACTATATGATTTTTTTCATCCTCAGAAAAAAGTAAATGTACAAATAATTCCTTTACAACACATAAGGAATTAAGATTAGTATCTCTTGCCAGATAGATTTTCGACATACCTCCTTTTTTAATCCTGGAAATTATTGTATATCTTGATTTTAAAATACAACCACGGGATAAATTTTTCTGAATCTCATGTCTCTGTTCCACAAGAGATCTCCCTTTAAAAATAAATTATTATTAGCTATCAGCTTTCAGCCCTCAGCTTTCAGCTTTTTTCCTTAAGCTGATTGCTGATAGCTTTAAATATAAAAGATTTATTTTTACTGAAGCTAATAATTTAACAATAATGAAAATTCCTATGCATTTTAATTATTTATTTTCCCCTTCCGATAACCATTTCAGAATAACGTTCCCACGCTCTTTTTATTTCCTGATAATATTTAAATACAGATTTATGCCAGTTCATATCATTTATCCAACCAGCTCTATTAACTGCTAATATCTGTTTTGCTGCTGGCTCATCTAAACTTGATTCACCTGATTCCCGCAGTTCACTAAAGAGCCTGGCTCCTTCAACAATCTGTTCCTCCGGTCCTTCCACATAATCTATACCGAGAAGACCATTTATCTCACCTTCTTTTTTACCATAATCTGTTTCAGAAGCGGCAATAGATAGTAATATAAACGGTTCTACACTGTTTTCTTTCCCCTGTTCAACCATAATATCTCCCAGGCCAAGCTTCGCAGCAGGGGATCTTTTTATTTTGAGCCAGTCATCAATAAAATCACTTATACCATGGTTACCTTCTTTTTTTCTTCTGCCAGCAGAAACCTGAGCTATCTGCATATTACCTGTAGATTTTTTTATTAATCCCATATTTGTTTTATTAACAGATGAAGTTTCTTCTGTTTCATCAACTTCAGAGTCTTCTGCTACCTCACCATCAGAAACAAGTCTTCTTCCAACATTTGCCTTTCGATCTTTAGAGCGGGACTTTAAAAAACTGCCTACAACTGCCCCTCCCAATTGAGATGCCTTTCCGTCATCTGCTTCTTCTGCCTCTCCATCAGAAGATCCTACGAATTTATCATCACTCTTTGATTTACTCTCTTCAGTCTTTTCTGATTTTCCACCTGTAAGCTTGGAAAGACTTGTACCCGTAGATTTTTGCATCTGCTGATGCTGAACAGGAATTTTAGTAGACTGAGTATAAAAAGAAGCCATTTGTTGCTGTTTATCAATTCCGCCTCCCATTCCACCACCCATCATATATCTTCACCTCCCTGAATCACAAATCGTGAAAGATAAATCATATTTTTTTTTTCGTTTCATGTTTATAATAATGAGTATACAAGAATTAATAAATATTTGCAAGAGTAAATAGTTGACTAATATTCAACTATGAACTAATATATATATTTATCCGGGTAAATTTTTAAAAATTAAGAGGTAGATTACATGAATAAAATAGCTGCAATTCAAATGAATATAGAATCAGGGAATAAAGAAAAAAATTTAAATACAGCAATTTACTCTATAGAAAAAGCTATTAAATCTGGAGTAAAGATAGTATGTCTTCCAGAACTTTTTAATACCGGTTATCTTCCTGAGGAAATGCATAACTTTGCTGAAAAACCTGATGGAGAAACTATAACATTACTATGCTCTATTGCCAGAAAACATAATGTCAGTATCCTGGGAGGAAGTATAGCCATAAAAGAAAAGGGAAACTTATTTAATACCAGTTATATAATTAATCATAAAGGTGACATTTCAGGTGTATACCATAAAACTCACCTGTTTCCTCTTATGGGTGAAGACAGGTATTTTAAACATGGAAATGAACTCTCAATAGCCAGATTAGAATCCTGCCTCGTAGGTGTAATGATATGTTACGATATTCGCTTTCCTGAGTTAGCAAGAGTTCTGGCACTTAATGGAGCAGATATTCTATACATACCAGCAGCGTTCCCCAATCCAAGGTTGAATCACTGGAGAATCTTACTTCAGGCCAGAGCTATAGAGAATCAACTTTACGTAATTGCTGTAAATAGAGTTGGTTCTGATAAAAATATTACTTACTTTGGACACTCTATGATAGTTGATCCCTGGGGTGAAATATTAAGTGAAGCCGGAGAAAATGAAGAAATTATATATGCAGAAATAGAATCAGCCAGGATAAAAAAAGCAAGAGATAAAATACCATGTTTTCATGATAGACGAGAAGATATATATCCAATAGGAGCAAAGGTTGAAAGTCCTGATTATTAAATAGCTTTCAGCAGTCAGCAATCAGCTATCAGGGGAAAATTTATGCTTCAGATTACATTTATAAGCTGAAAGCTGATTGCTCAAAGCTGATTGCTAAAAAGGAGAGTTGAATTTAATTGAGAAAATTATTGCCGGAATTAGTAGAAATAATGGAAAAAAAGGTACCTTATGCATCAGCTCTGGCTGATTATTATCGAGGATTAACTATAAAAAAAGACAAACAGGGAGTTTATGTTAATGAAATACCTTCCATCACCGGTGTAGTACTGGGGGCATTTAATGGTGAATTTTTTCATGAAACAGCAACTACACATTGTACACCTCATAATCTTAGACAAAATGTAGCAGAATTGCTGGATACTATAACAGTAAAAGACACTAACATATCAATAGATCCCGGGGAAGGTGGATATAAAGAATTTTATACCAAGACCTTACAGAGTCCTATGCAGGTTGAATTATCTGAAAAAATAGAAATACTGAAAGAAATAGAAAATAAGCTTATCAAATTAGATTCCAGAGTTATTAATGCGTGGGTAGCATATAAAGAGCAGATTAAAGACCAGATTTTCGTAAATAGAAATAAAAACTTCACCCAGACAATTATAAGAGTCAATGTCATATTATCTCTTTTTATGTCTGATGGGAATAAAGTAGTAAACAATATGGAAATTCTCGGTAAAACAAAAGGAGTGGAGATTCTGAAAGAAATAGATGAAAATCTTCTCGAAAAAATAAAAAAAGAAACAATAGAAATGCTAAAAGCAGAAAAGATAAAACCCGGTTTTTATAATGTAATAACCTGTCCTGATGTAACAGGAATAATAGCACATGAAACATTTGGACATGGTGTTGAAATGGATCTTTATCTAAAAGATGGGGCTCTGGCTAAAGATTATATAGGAAGTAAACTTGCTCCGGAATATGTAAATATCGTAGATGATCCTACACTGGAGGGAGAATATGGTTGTTATTTTTTTGATGATGAAGGAGAGCTTGCAAAACCCACTTATATAATAGAAAATGGAATATTCAAAAGAGGTATTTCTGACCTTTATTCATCTATATATCTTTCTCATCTTCCCCGTTCTGCAAATGGTAGAAGAGAAAGTATAGCCAGAAAACCATATGCCCGAATGTCCAATACTTTTTTTGTACCTGGTAAACATACGGTGGAAGAAATAATTGAAAGTACAGACTATGGAATCTATATGGATAATGGTTATTTTGGCATGGAAGATCCAAAAGGCTGGGGTATGCAGATTAATTCCAGAATAGGTAGAGAAATTAAAGGAGGAAAATTTACCGGTAAAGTCTTTTCTCCTATTACAATGACAGGCTTTGTTCCTGATATTCTGAAAGAAATTTCTCATGTAGGGAATATTTTTTTAACTATACCCGGCACCTGTGCCAAGAGATATAAAGAAGATGTACTTGTTGCCATAGGAGGAGCTCATCTTAAAACAAAAGCGAGGTTAGGATAATTGAATATAGATTTAAAGAAAAAATTAGCCAGTACACCTGGAATTTACGCCTGGCAGTACAAAATTAAAAATGAACATAGTTATCAGCTATACCTGACAAAAGAACAGATTGAATATATCAGAAAAGTTCAAACTGAACAAATTGAAATTGTAATCTACAAAAAATTGGATGATGGTAAACTGGGAGAAGCCATTTTTTACCTTACACCTGTTGAAGAATTCCAGATTGATGAAAAATTAGAAAAAGCTCTCTATATAGCAGGTCTTGCAGCACAAAAGCCTTTCAAACTTGCGAAATCAATTAATTATAAAACAATTCCTCTCCTTGATGAAGAACTTATTAAAGAACCAGAGAAAGTAATTCAAGATTTTCGAGAACGCATAATTAAAGCTGTTAAAAAAGAAAAGGAAGTAGAACTTTCCAGCAGTGAATGTTATATATCCAGAGAAACTACATATTTTGTCAATAGCAGAGGATGCAGTGGTGAAATAATAAAAAGCATGATTTCCTGGGACTTTGTCCTTTTATCAGGAGATAATTTAGAATCTGAAAGCTGGTATGAAGGAAGTTGCTGTCACCATTCTCAGTTAGATATAGAAGGGAAAATAGCAGAATATGCACATTATGCAAGAGATAATGTTAAAACAAAACTTCCCCGTACCAGTAAAACTGCAATAGTAATTAATGCAAAAACTTTACTTCCTTTATTCGAACCATTAATAGCTCATTCCTCTGGCAAGTTCATTTATGATAATATTTCTATATTTAAAAAAGGGAAACCCATATTTCGTGGAGATAAACTCAGAGGAGAAGAATTAAATATGGCTTTTAATCCTTTGATACCCTATGGTTTAAGAAGTTCACCCTTTGATAGTGATGGAGTAGCCCTGGACAGAATCGAAATTATCAAAAACGGTAAATTAGAAAATATCTGGTCTACAAAACGTTATGCTGATTATTTAGAGATACCACCTACAGGAAGAATGAGCAATATTGAAATAAGTCACGGAACAAAGAACTTACAGGAATTATTAAAGGCAGAAGACTGTCCAATTTATCATATAGTTATGTTTTCTTTTCTTAATCCTGATTTAGCATCAGGAGATTTCGCTACAGAAATAAGATTTGGCTATGAAATTCATCCTTCCGGAAAAAGAATACCAATAAAAGGTGGTTCCATAACAGGAAATATATTTGAAATGCTTGCAAATGCCTATTTTTCCAGAGAAATAGAAATGGAAGGAAATTATTTTGGCCCCGGAGCAGTAAAATTTAACTCTGTCAGTATTTCAGGTAGTTAAATATGAAATTTTTACTTCTTTCAGGAGAAAAATATAAAGTACCCTGGAGATTAATAACTATATCTTATGCTATTTTTATTTTTATTATGTGCACCACAGGAATTGAAAATCTTCCCCGGAGTATATTTTTCTGGTCTTACATAGATATAATATATCATTTTGTAGGGTTCTGTATTTTTAGTATTTTCTTAAGAATTTCCTTTTATGGTTATGACAGAAATAAATCCTTAGAACTTACAATACTCTGTGGTCTTATATGGGCTTTTATCTGTGAAATACTTCAAATTTTTATACCTACAAGAAGTTTTACAATAGCAGACCTTCTGGCTAACTGGATGGGAATTATATTTGCACAATTGTTGATAAATATCAAGAATAAATTCAGTAAAGTTAAATAATCAGTGAACAGGTACCTGTTCACTGATTATTCTAATCATTTATTCCTCTTGGAAGATTCTCTCTCCCTTCCCTCCTACATCCCGACATATCTTTAAAAGCCTCAAATATATCTATCGGTACAGGAAATATAATTGTAGAATTTTTTTCTATAGATATTTCTGTAAGCGTTTGTAAGTACCTTAATTGAAGAGTAGTCGGTTCAGCAGCAATTATATGAGCAGCTTCAGAAAGTTTCTTAGAAGCTTCAAATTCACCGGAAGCATGAATAATCTTAGCTCTTTTTTCACGTTCTGCCTCTGCCTGTTTTGCCATAGCTCTCTGCATGGATTGAGGTAACTCAACATCTTTTACTTCTACATTACTTACTTTAACACCCCATGGCTCAGTTTGTTCATCAATAATACGCTGGAGTTCCTGGTTAATCTTTTCCCTGTGTGATAGCAGTTCATCTAATTCTGATTGTCCCAGTATACTTCTAAGGGTAGTCTGAGCTATCTGAGAAGTGGCCCTAATATGATCCAGCACTTCCACTACTGCCTTACAGGGATCGAAAATTCTGAAATAAACAACAGCATTCACCTTTATAGTAACATTATCTTTGGTTATAACCTCCTGGGAAGGTACATCCATAGTTATAACACGTAGATCCATCTTTCTCATCTTATCTATACCGGGAATTATAAAGAAAAGCCCCGGTCCTTTTGCACCTACCAGTCTGCCAAGTCTAAATATAACACCTCTTTCATATTCAGTTACTACTCTGATGGCAGATGCAATAAATAAAGCAAATACTATAAATAAAAAAACAACAAAAGTTCCAGCACAACTTAGACCTAGTCCTGTTTCCATAAATAAAAACCTCTTTCTTTTTAATAAAAATATTAACTATATTTCCATATATTTTACTATAAGTTCTTATCACCTCCTAAGTACCGCAACAGGTAAAAAAGTATCCCAAAAACATATACACCTGTCCCTGTCCGGGCTCTGGAGCAAAAGATA
>JAKJGF010000246.1 GCA_022704525.1 Bacillota bacterium
TCCAGTCACCTTTCTGTGTCTCTGTACTCTTTTGAACCTCTCTGTCTATAGCCTGTTCTAAAATCTTCAAAGCCTCTCCCAGAGCAGTGGTACCACTTGCAACAAGATCGGGTTCCTTAAAAGCCATAAGTTCTGTAAGAGGACAGACCTGCTGGGCATTACTCGCAAAAGTAATAACAGAAAGATATGCTGTTTCAATTGCCTGAGGATCACTTCTTAAGTCTGAGAGTAGTGCCTTTAAACCCTGACGAACTGCCTCAATAGGTTCTCCTGACATAGAACCTGAACAATCTAAAATTAAATAAACAGGCAAACGTCGACCTGCCATAATATCAACCTCCTTATAAATAAATTGTGTGATGTGAGATGTAAGACGTGTTAGATATTAAAAGATCATCATCACCCATCAACTGTTACCCGTTACGCATTACACACCACACATTACGCATTACGTATTACGCATTACTTCTTTTTACTTTCTATAATCTTTCTAAATTTCCTTTTTAAAATTTAAAAAACTTCTTTCTCCACTAACCCTGTATATGTTTTATATCAAAACTTCCCTCTTCAGTAATAGTCTGTATCTGAACATTACAGGTAGGACAGATAACACCACCTGTGGTAGAACCTCCATCACAGAAGAGTGCACCACAGGAACAGACAAGGACTCCGGGATTTTCACAATATGGACAGGGAGGACATCCCACTATAAGAGATGAATTTATGGGAGGCAATAAATCTGCATCTCCCTCTTCTGATACTTCAAGTCTATGAGAAGCCACAGGAATATATTTCTGATATTCCTCTATTAATTGATATCTCATCAGATAGGGAAGGCGATTTCTCACACATCTGGAATGGAGGAATAATTGTCGCGGCATTCCCTCTCTTCGAGGAGCAAATTTACTTGCTATTTCCAGGACGTCCTTTGGTAAATCCGATGTATTAATAATTTCTTCACCGATTTTTGTAGTCAGTTTTACACTGGCAGTCTGTATGGATGCAGTAAGCCATATAAAAAGTTTTTTCACTGTATCAGGAGTCAGATCCGGCATCATAAGGACAATATCTGTAATACGGTAGAGTACTTCAGAATCTACATCGGGACCACATCCTATGGCATATATATTTGCAATTTTAGTATCCTTTCTGGATCTGATTTTATCAGCAGATTCTCTCCAGTTATCAGTGGGCTGGCCATCGGTAAGGATAAATACAAGAGGTTTATAATCACCTTTACTGTATTCTGTAGTTTTAACTACTTCCCTGTTAAGACAGTCTATAAGAAGACGTAATGCTCCTCCCAGAGCAGTGCCGGGACGGACTGTTAGCTTTGGAGGTTGAAATCCTATTAACTCTGTCAATGGTAAAACCTGCCTTGCCTCCCTGGAAAAGGTTATAACACTCATATAGACTGTTTCTAAAGCCAGGGGATTTCCTCTTAATTGATTTATAAGGGTATTTACCCCGGTGGAGACTGCTTCTATTGCAGGGCCTGCCATTGATTCCGAACAGTCAAGTAATAGATAAACAGGTAATCTTCTGGTCATTTGCTTTAAATCTCCCGTGATAATTAAAAATTTTATAACTTCAAATTATGAAAGATGATACAATGGATATCCTTAATCCGGATTTATGAAACCTTATAATTTCTAAATTTCTTCTATAGTTAACCGTCTGACTTCATTAAAAACCAGGGTTTCCCCTGGTTCATTTGATCAGAAGGACGGTAAATTAATTACTGCTCTACTTTCTCATTAACTCGACTTATGTTCTGTCTTATCCTCCGACCTGCCACATCCAGTTCGAAAAATCCCGAATCTGCAGGCATAGTAAATGATACTTTTGCTGGAAGACCATCGGTGAATTTTTTCATAATATTCCCTTTAGAATCATATAGAAAACCTGTAGAGGCAACAATCTGATTTTCCGATACTACCTCTGAAAATATTTCAATTAGTGTTCTCATTTCCTTTGCTATTTTGTGATCCCATATATCCACATCAGTTCCTGTATCAAGGTTATCAAGTTCTTCCATCTGACCTTCGTCTATATTAGTTCCCACTCCTATGAGTATACACTTTACCGGATTACGCTTATTTGCGGAAATCTCTCTTGCAATCTGGGTAGTATATTTTTTGACATCCTTAAGATCATCAACTCTTCCGTCTGTAATGAAGATATACATTCCACGGGAGGCATCTGTAAATCTATCTACAAAATATTTTACAGCTGGTGTAAGCATTGTTTTGGACCCAAAAGGAATATCTTTAGGCCCCTCTACATTAAGATTAAGACATTGTTCCTCTGTGAAATCTCCCAGGACCTCAATAGAATTGCCCTGGCCGCAGGCCCAGTATATAACCGTAGTCCCTCCGTCTGCATCCAGATTTCCTGCTAAATAGGCTATAAATTCTCTGGCAAGAGGTTGCACTATGTTTTCAGTAAATTTGAGATAACCTTTTTTTATGGCATCATCATAGGCTTCCTGCCGGAAGGCCATACAGCTCCCACCATCGTTATAACTTGTCTCTACCCATCCTCTCCTTTTATAGGCACTCTCTGCATCTGGCGGAATTTTACCTGAGAGTAATTTCCCGTACCAATCCTTCATTGAAGCACTGCAATCAAGAGCAACTCCTGTCTGCCATCCTTCTGCTTCTTTTCCCTGGGGTTCCATTAAAACGGTAAACTGTACTTCCACATCATTCTCTTTAGGGAATATATTAACTTTTCCGAATTCCTTCGCCGTGAGATGACTCGGTATGGTATAGCTTTCAGATTCAATTACATCTGTTTTTTTTCTTGCCAGTTCTACTGTATCTTTTTTCTTCCAGAATATATCAAATAAAGACATTCTTTCCCTCCTCTCCGGGTATAAGGTGAGAGGTGAGAGGCGGAGCGTGACCCGTGACGGGTAATAACACATCACTTTTCACCTTTCACCTTTCACTATTTCCTGCCTTATCCTCTGACCTGCCACTTCCAGTTCGAAATATTTTGAACTTACAGGCATATTAAAGGATACTTTAGCAGGAAGACCATCAGAAAATCTCTTCAATAAGCTACCATTAGAATCGAATATCTGTCCTGTGGGAGCTACAATTTGATTTTCTGAAACTACTTCAGAGAATATTTCCACAAGGACTCTCATTTCTTTAGCAATTTTGTGATCCCATATATCCACATCGGTTCCTGTATCAAGATTGTCAAGTTCTATCATCTGACCTTCGTCAATGTAATCTCCTACACCTATAAGAATACATTTAACAGGATTACGTTTCCCGGCTGAGATATCTCTGGCCAGCTGAATTGTATATGTTTTAACATCTCCCAGATCATCAATTCTTCCGTCTGTAATGAAAATATACATTGCCCGGGAGGCATCTGTAAATCTATCTACAAAGTAATTTACAGCAGGTTTAAGTATTGTATGGGAACCAACGGTTTTAGGCCCCTTTATATCAAGAGTAAGACACTGTTCCTCTGTAAAATCTCCCAGTACTTCAATCTCATCTCCTCCGGCACATGCCCAGTATATAACAGTAGTTCCCCCGTCTGCATCCAGGTTTCCTGCTAAATAAGATATGAATTCCCTTGCAAGGGGTTCCACTATATTTTTGCTGTAATGAAGATATTCTTTTTGTACAGCATCATTATAAGCATCCTGTTTAATACCTATAACAGGTCCTCCATCTGTAACCTGATCCTGAATCCATCCTTTTTTTCTGTATTCATCAATAACATAGGGAGGAATGTTCCCTTCAAGGGTCTGGCCATACCAGTTCCTCATAGAGGAACTTCCATCAAGAGCTACACCTGTCTGCCATCCTTCTGATTCTTTTCCCTGTGGTTCCATTAAAATAGTAAAATCTATTTCAAGTTCCTTACCTGAAGGGACAACATTTACCTTGCCAAACTCTTTTGCAGTGAGATTACTCGGAATTGTATATCCTTTTTCTTCTGCCATAATCATCCTCCATAACCTTTATGGTCTTCCTATTGCTTCAGACACGTCCTGTTCAATATCCTGAACAGAGGTTCTGAGAATAAACTTCGACTCACCTTTAGGAAGATTAAAACGGAATTTTCCCGGCACCCCATCTGTCCATGTTATGAGCTGTCTTCCTGTTGAATCCTCCACATGTCCTCTGGGTGCTACCATAGTATCCTCTGTTATTAACTCACCATAAAGAACTGCAAGTATATCGGCTTCATCCTGCATGGAAGCCACCATGCCATGAGACCAGAGATCATAATCTATACCGGAACCTTCAAACATATCATCAAAACGCTCAAGCTGGTCTTCATCCACTTCTTCTCCTATACCTATTAAAACTAATTTTAAAGGTTTTAAATTGCCTGCTAATATTTCCTTTCCCACCTGGAGACAGTAATTCAGACTATCCTGTTCATCTTCAATGATTCCATCTGTAAGTATAATACCCATAGTCCAATCTGACTGGCTTGCTAACTTTTCCACTCCGTATTTAATGGCAGGTAAGATCTTTGTTCCTTTTCCCCATTTTTCTTTTTTAGGGCCTGCAATGATAGCTTTAGAGAAACCTTCTTCGTCAAATTCGCCTATTTCTTCGATCTTTCCGCCGTCAGGGCTGACTGCCCAGTAAATCGCCGAAATTCTACCACTTTTTGTAACAGAAGTAAGAATACTACCAAGTTTTCTTGCTACACCCTGGACATAATTAGGATCTCCTCCGAAGGGACCTCCAAAACCATACATTTTCTTTAAGGATGTAGAAGCATCTAAAGCGAGATATGCGCTGGATGTCCCTTCTCCAACAATCATATCGGGATCAGGCATAAAACAAACGACAACTTCATGGGATCCATCGGGATTCGGTATTACATTAACATCTGCGAGAGGTCTTGTGGGTCTTGTAATTTTTGCCATTTTTTAAATATACCTCCTTAATTTTGTTTGGATAAAAATTCTACAATGAGCTATTTTTACCTTTCTGAAATATAAAAATCTAAAAAACATTTAACCTGTGAAAAAACCCACTGTTTGTAACTACTCAGGTATACAGAAATAGCTTACCTCCTTTCAAATTAAAATAGAAGATCTTAATAGATCTTAAAAGGTATTTTTATTATTATTAAACAATTAAACTTTAAATTTCAACCATCATCTGCCATAACAGGTGTAAATGGATTACCTGCAAAAATATTTTTAATAGACTTAAATACATTAACTCCGTGCTTTTTCACTGTAGATATATAACCTCGAATAGGACAAAACATATTTTCACCATCATCACTTCTAAATCCACTGAAATCTTTTCCTTTTTAGAATACATTTTTTCTTGAATTATATCAAGAAGTTTATTATAATTTACCTGTACCTGAGTAGTTACCCTGTGGAAGGAATATCAGGAGTAAATAGCGGATAGCTTCCCTGACAGGGAACTGTCCCTGTCCTCTATAGCAGGTAGAGGCGAAGGTGCAAATCGGGATAGAGGCGGGTAATGTGCCTGCAGCGACACCCTGAACTGGTAAGAGATAACATTCTACCAGAATAATATGAAAGGAGAAAAAGTAGGTTAAACTTTGCACCGGTAAACTATATTGTTCATTGTGATATATTTTGAAATAGTTTGCAATAGTTTAGCTTACCAGGAATAATATGAAAAAAAGTTTTTTAGTATTATTATCAGGATATTTATGTTTTCTTATAATTGCTTTCGGACAGGCTAATTCTACAGAAGCTTTTTCAGAAAAGGATTTTACCCTTGCTTCAATTAAATTGACTGATAGTATTGAGAAGGTAAAAGTAATCCTTGGAGAACTTAAATTTATTGATTCTTATGAAAATGAAATAGCCCGTTGTCCTGTTAAAATATATGAAGCAAAAGAGGTACGGTTAAATATAGCTTTTTATAAAGAGAATAAAAAAATTGAAACTCAAGTATGGTCTATTGAAGTTTTTACTTTAAAATATCCCACTGCCCGTGGGATTAAAGTAGGAGACTCTATGAAGAAAGTCAGAGAAAAGTATGGAGATGCCGGATTTGCTGATGAAATTAAGGAAAATGGAAAAACTTATTTATACTGGTATTATGAGAGTGAAATTATGAAAAGACTGGTATTTAAGATTGATAAGACCAAAGGTATTGTTACCTCTATAATGTCCGCTATGATAATAGATTAAGAAAGAACGAAAGATATGGAATTTCTTGGAATCTGTATCACAAACCTCAGAAGAGATAGATTTTGGTACAAATTACTTGGCATAGAACTAGAAGGATAGGGATAACAAAAGAAACCTGATTTTCGAAATAGATCTGAATAATAATAAGGTAGCCACCCTTTTGATAGACTTCCGCGAATACTTTGATTTAGAAAAAATAGCTAATTGATGGAGTCTGTAAAATCGAAGAAACCTGAATATTATAAGGATAAGTCATAATCAAAGTACCAATCGGAACAGTATCTGGAGTATTTTTGATAAAAAAATCCGTAATAAAAAAGTGAAGAGTAAACAGATTTCCTTCTGCTCACTCTTCACTGTTCACTAAATTAATTATCGAACTTATTTTTCAGAACTACTCTAAGTACGGCAACAGATAAGTTAGTATCCATCTCACAGGCCTGTTTCTGTCCGGGCTCTCAGGCAAAATCTATGATCCTGTTACAATGAAATCTGTTATTACAGAATATACAGTTTTGCATTTATTTAAGTTATAACTTTCTCCTCTGACGGCATATCTTTTGCTCCAGAGCCCGGACAGGGACAGGTG
>JAKJGF010000247.1 GCA_022704525.1 Bacillota bacterium
CCGCCAATAGCAATAAGACAGTCAAAGTTATGTTCTTTAAATTTCTTTAATACCACATCCGATACATCTGTGAGTTGTCCCTCAGGTGTGAGATATTCAAAAGGACTGTTTTTATTAACCGTTCCCAGGATAGTTCCTCCCAGATGGGTAATTCCTCTGACTTTAGAAGGTGTCAGATGCATTAAACCATCTTCCTCCATAAGGAGTCCATTATATCCCTTCTTTATTCCATAAACATCCCATCCTCTCTGAGTAGCTGCAAGGGTTACTGCTCTTATGACTGCATTCAATCCCGGTGCATCTCCTCCGCCGGTATTTACAGCGATTTTAAGATGAGTTTTTTTTCTACCCATTTTCTTCCTCCTTTAAATCTGAATTATCCCTATCTTCTTCTGAACCTTTGAAAGGGTTTTCTGTGCCATTTTACTGGCTTTTTCTGCACCATCCTTCAGGATGTTATACAGAGTGTCTTTATTTTTCATGAGTACTTCATATTTTTTCTGTACAGGTCTTAAGGTTTCTACAATAATTTCTCCCAGATGGGCTTTGAATTCTGCATAGCCTTTTCCCTGGTATTCTTCTTCTATTTTAGAAAAGGATTTATCTGTAAGGCAGGAATATATAGTCATAAGATTTGCTATTCCAGGTCTGTTTTCATTATAGATAATTTCTTTTCCTGTATCTGTAACTGCTCTCTTTATTTTACTTTTTATTACATCAGGGTTGTCCAGAAGGGCTATATAACTTTTAGGATCTTCATCAGATTTGGACATTTTTTTTGTTGGATCCTGAAGGCTCATTATTCGTGCTCCCACTTCGGGAATAAAGGGTTCTGGTACTCTGAAGGTCTCTCCATAGAGATTATTAAATCTTATGGCTATATCCCTGGTAATTTCAAGATGTTGTTTTTGATCCTCACCGACAGGAACGAGATCTGTTTGATAAAGGAGTATATCTGCAGCCATAAGGACAGGATAGGTGAAAAGGCCGGCATTTATATTTTCCCCATGACGGGTGGATTTTTCTTTAAACTGAGTCATCCTGCTTAATTCTCCCATATAGGTAAAACAGTTTAAAATCCAGGCCAGTTCACTATGGGCACTTACCTGTGATTGGAGAAATATAATATTTTTTTCAGGATCAAGGCCACAGGCAAGATACTGTCCTATAAATTCAAAACATCTTTTTTTGAGTTCCTTTGGATCCTGTCTTACAGTTAAGGAATGAAGATCTACAACCATATAAATACAATAATACTGTTCCTGCAGGGAAAGCCAGTTTTTTATAGCTCCTATATAATTTGCTATAGCCAGATTACCTGAAGGTTGTATTCCACTCAGTAAAATTTTTCTGTTTTCCATATTTTCTCTCCATTGAAATAAGTTTTATGCAATTATTAAATTATTAGCTTCAGTAAACATAAACTGTTCAAAGCTATCAGCAATCAGTTTAAGGAAAACTGATTACTGATAGAAATTTATACACAAAAATTTAAAATCCTTCTCAGAAGAAAAGGAAAGCTCTTATTCTTCATCTTTTTGGGTTTTATCTTTTTCAAATTGATTGAGTGTCGGTGTTATAAGAGCTGCTATAATAATAAGAATACCACCAAAGGCTACGGCATAGGCATGGTTATTATTAACCAGTTTCATGAGGATTTTTCCTATACCCAGAGAAACCATTATCTCAGGTATTACAATGAACATATTGAATATTCCCATAAAGATTCCATATTGCTTTGGCGGTATGTGATCTACAAGTATTACATAGGGAAGAGCTACTATGGAACCCCATCCAATACCTGCTGCTATCATAGGGATATAAAGAAGATTTTTATCATGAATAAAGGGGACTGCAAGTAAGCCAATACCGCAGAGTAAAAGTGCAGTTGTATGGGTATAAGCTTTACCCATATATCTTACAAGTAATGGTATAAATAAAGAAAAAATAGGAGTAACTACTCCTTTAATTATCATTGTGTGGGTTCCCCATCTTATACCTTCATCATAGAGTTCTGAATGAGGATCAGTTGCTCCGAAAACATAATGTGCCACTGCTACATTATAGAAGATCCAGAGACAGAATAAACCCATCCATGTAAAAAATTGTATAATAGCAAGTCTTTTCATTACAGGTGGCATTTGCAGGTAACAGGCTAAGGTTTCTTTGAACCATTTATTCAGAGCTCCTATAAAAGTGGATTTTTCTTTTTTATCTTTTTCCTCTGATTCCTCCGGCGGATATTCAGTTGTGGCGAAAACCGTATATATAACTGCACATAAATATATAATGGCACATATATAAAAAGCCAGATGAGTTGATGTTGTATTAGTAGAAGAGAAAAATACGTAAAGTAGTGATAAAAGGGGAGAAAAAGAGTAGTTTTTTGAAATAATATGAGGAATAAACTTCATCCAGTCCAGAGAGGCTATCCATGTGCCGAAGATCGTTCCCAGACCTATCATAAGACCCTGATAGGCATAACCGGCAGGTCTCTGTTTTTTATTTAATTTATCTCCTACAAAGGCTCTAAATGGTTCCATACTGATATTTAATGAAGCATCTAAAATCCAGAGACATCCTGCTGCCATCCAGATTGAGGAGGAATTGGGCATAAAAAAGAGGGCTATTGTAGCAAGTATGGCACCTGTAAAGAAATAGGGTCTTCTTCTCATTTTAAGCCCCGGAATCCACGTTTTATCACTCATATAACCAATTATGGGTTGAATTATCAATCCTGTAAGAGGTGCAGCAAGCCAGAGAAACGGTAGTTCATCGGGCTTTGCTCCTAATTTTTCATAGATAGAACTCATACGGGCAAATTGTATTTCAAAGCCATGTTGAATCCCAAAAAAACCTATACTCATATTAATTAATTGCCATATGGGAAGATCCGGTTTTTTCTGCATATTTTATTAATCATTGTCCCCTTCCGCTACAGGGCAATAGCCCTTAACAGTGGGTTTCTGGCACCTTTCCTGGTAGAATTAAGAAAATTTTACTATGAAACATAAATTCTATCGAACAATTCTAAAACCCTTTTTCTTATAAATTTATTAATAAAGGAGTTTTAAAAAACAGAAAGAATATCAGTTTGATTATTGATGTGAAAAGTGACAGGAAGTGAAAAGATTTTGCTGAAAACAGAAGGTTCCTCTGCTCACTGTTTATTCACGGCTTACTAAAAATAAAACTGAAGGTTATTTAATGAAAGAAAATAATAATTATCTTGAAATTAAAAATGTTACCAAAGTTTATTCCTCAAAAGTTGCAGTAAAAGATATATCTCTTTCAATTTCGGAAGGAACTATATATGGTTTACTTGGTCCCAATGGGGCGGGTAAAACTACTCTTATACGTATGATTACACGAATACTCTATCCAGATAAAGGTGAAATATTTATCAAAGGAGAAGCATTAAAGGAAAAACACATAAAAATTACAGGTTATATGCCGGAAGAAAGAGGACTTTACAGGAAAATGAAAGTTTTCGAACAATTGATTTACTTTTTATGTCTGAAGGGTTTGCCTAAAGCCAGGGCGTGTCAAAAGACGGAAATGTGGCTGAAAAAATTGAATATGTATGAATGGAAAAACAAACCTGTAGGAGAACTTTCAAAAGGTATGCAACAGAAGATTCAATTTATTCTAACCGTTTCTCATGAACCTTCTCTTTTAATTTTAGATGAACCATTTGCTGGCCTTGATCCGGTGAATTCTCAGCTTATAAAGGATATAATTCTTGAACTTAAAGCCAGTGGAGTTACTACAATTTTTTCCACCCACAGAATGGAACAGGTAGAGGAAATGTGTGATAAAATAGCTTTAATTAATAATGCACAGGTAATCCTGGAAGATAATATAAGGAGTGTAAAAAAAAGATTTCAGAAGAATATCTACAGAATAGAATCAGATAATGATCTCTCTATACTGAAAGATATTGCCGACCTTACCGTCCTGGAGTCCGGGAATAATTATTCAGTAGTAGAATTAAAATCAATAACAGGTAAAGAATTTCTGATTAAGTTACTGAATAAGGTTGATATAACTAAATTTGAACTTAAACTCCCAACATTAAATGAGATTTTTATTGAACTTGTGAGTAAGAGTGAAGAAGGAAGAAGTAAAAAGGAGATAATAATTTAAGGTTTAGTGTTGAATACGGGTTAATGTTTAACTCTCAAGGCTTAACTATAAATTACATATCACCCATCACGCTACTTATGAACAAAATCTGGCTGATTATTGAACGTGAATATATGACAAGAGTGAAATCAAAAGGTTTTATTTTATCCACCCTTCTGGTTCCTTTAGGATTGGCTCTGCTAATAGTTTTGCCTTTTATTGCAGGAATGATCTCAGAAAAAGAATATCTAAAAATTTATGTGATCGATCCTTCCGGAAGGGTACTTCCTCTGCTTAAGAGTAATGAATCTTTTACCTTTTTATCTACCCGTGAAGACTATGATTCCTTAAAAGAAAAATTAAGAGGTGAACACAGGGAGGGTATTTTGGTTATACCTGAAGATTTAAGCGGTGAGGTTATAGAGATAATGTATTTTTCTTTCGATAATCTGACTCTCGGTCAGGAGATTCAGCTCAGAGGAAAACTTAAAGAGATTCTGCATAAAATTAAAATTGAGAATCTGGGTATACCGGGTGAGTTACTGGAAAAATTAAATTTCCGTCTTTCCTTATCCACGGGCAAACTATCACAAAAGGGTGAGGAAAAAACAAATACACTTATTGCTGCCATGTCAGGCTATATTATGGCCTTTTTAATTTATATCTCTATGGTTATATATGGTTCTTTTGTAATGAGAGGTGTAGTTGAGGAAAAGGCAAATCGAGTAGTGGAAATACTTATTTGTTCTGTCAGGCCCTTTGACCTGATGATTGGAAAAATCATAGGCATAGGAGCTATGGGGATTACACAGTTTGCCATATGGGTTATAATGAAAACCTTTTTTGTCTTCATAGGAGCATGTATTTTTTCCTGGTACAGTATGAATATAAACCCTGTACAGCTACAACGGATATCTTCATTACAGAGTGAGGTTTTTTATGGACAGATTCAGAACATAATGACCCAGTTTCATAGCTTTGATTTCAAACTGCTCTTTTTCTTTTTCTTTTATTTTATAGGAGGTTATTTATTATATAGTTCTCTTCATGCTGCAGTGGGATCTGCAGTGGACCAGGAAAGTGATGCCAATCAACTGGTATTACCCATACTAATACCTCTGATGATACCTATGATTATATTAACCAGGATACTTCATAATCCCAATGGTAATATTGCAAGATTTGCTTCTATATTTCCCTTTTTTTCTCCTATGGCCATGTTAGTACGTCTTGCAAGTGTAGAAGTTCCCTGGTATGAGATACTTCTTTCTATGATTTTATTGATTCTTACTTTTTTAGGGAGTGTATGGATCAGTGCAAGGATCTATCGCACAGGGATATTAATGTATGGTAAAAAAGCCTCCTTCAGAGAACTGGGACATTGGATTTTACATAAAGGGTGAGAGTTTATAAGGGAAAAGTAAAGCCAGATCTTTGCGAGGCAGGCAAAGAAGTAAAAAGTGAAAAGTTAAGAGTAGGTAAATGTACGCTGAGTACTATTAGATTATCGTCTCATCTCGCACTCTCTATTAAAGTAAAGATCTGAAAAGTGCCAGATACAGATGGGATATTCTTTCCCATCTAAACTGTTCCACCCTCTCCCGTCCTTTGAGTGCTAATTCTTCACGCAATAAAGGGTCTTTATATAATTTTATTATAGCTTTAATTATTTCTTCAGGTTTACCTCTGGTAACAACCAGAGCAGAATCATCGACTGCTTCTGATATACCTCCTGAGTCTGTTGCTATTACAGGAAGATAATTTGCCATACCTTCAAGACAGACCTGTGGAATACCTTCTATTCCCTGAGATGGAATGACAAGTATATCTGCCTTTTGATATTCCTTTTTAAGTTCTTTTTTACCAAGAAAACCCAGAAAATTAATCCTTTCTTCCAGGTGCATATCCTTTGCTTTATTTTGTAAATATTCCTCATAGCTACCTTTTCCAGCTATTCTAAGTAAGGTTCGGGGTAATTCCCTTAAAGCATCAAATAGGATTTCTACACCTTTTTCTTTTGTTAATCGACCTGAGTAAAGTATTGTAAAAGTATCTTTTTCTTTTAAAGGTTTTTCTGATATAAAGAACTTTTCATCCACACCGAGAGGAATTATAGCAATTTTTTCAAAGGCCATATCAGGTTTTATCTCCTCTATAAGAGGGATAAGTTTTCTGGATAACAGAACTACTTTATCCGCCATATCAAGACTTTTTCTTACATAAGCAGCATGGATGGGATTGTTTTTAGCAAATTCAATATCAGAAGCGTGAGAAGTAATTACCAGAGGTTGTTTAACCTTCATAGATGCAAAAGCTACAGCAGGTGGGAAGGTCATATGTTGACAGTGAACAATATCTATTGGATTATTATTCAATATCTTTTGAAAGGCCTCTTTCATATCCTGAACAGCTTTATTAAAAGCCGGCGTATCTGCTTCACCTGTGAGTGTACCTTCCAGTAAAGTAAGTTTCATACTGGTTTCTAAAGGATCCTTTGTTTTTAATGCAATGAAGTTTATATTACAACCTTTTTTAATCATTTCTTCATAAAGATTGTGGCAGAATACAACACTTCCGTTAAATCTGTCAAAAGGGGAATAGATGCCTGAAATTATTT
>JAKJGF010000248.1 GCA_022704525.1 Bacillota bacterium
AGCGGGGTTCATCCTAAAACACTGACACCACCTTTCCCGCCTGTGGAAGAATTTAATATAACCGTTACTCCTCTGTTAAGTAAAATAATCTCTAAATGTCTCGCACCGGAATTGAATGATAGATATAGCTCAATTATAGAAGTAAAAAAAGATATGCTAAAATTACATACAAAAAAAGATATAGAAGAACTTGTGAGGGCACATCTTTCCAGAGGTATGAAATATGAGACAGAAGGAGACTTCTACAACGCAAATTTTGAATATATGTCAGCCATGAAATTTGATGAAGAAAACTACGAAATTCTAATGGGTATTGGAGGATGTTGTGAAAAATTAGGTTTCAATGAAAAAGCAATTCATTATTATAATAGAGCACTGAACACAGATATGCCTGAAAATATACGTCTCAGAATCAGGGAGAGATTAAAATTATTATATAACCAGGATCTGAGTGAAAAAACAGACATAATAACAAAATCTACACATGATAAAATTAGAGAAGATACAAAAGGTCCCAGAATTCGATTTAAACTGGATGACAACAAAAATATTAAAGAAATTAAAGTCAAGAAAAGTAACGTCTGGATTAATTTTTTATTAATAGTTCTCTTTATAGTACCTTTTTTACTGTTATTTTTTTTCCTGATTATTATAGGTATTATCTGGTTATTTGACAATTTTTTTATCTGAACTAATTATGGGAAAGCTCTTCTCTGCTCTCTTTAAGAGAAACAGTAACTCTGGTAAAAGAAGAAGGAAAATGGAAAATAGATAATGTAGAAATAGACTGAGTAAATGCACCGGCTCACAGAAGATTGATTTATAATAATTTTTTTGATAATCTAATAGGAATTTTTATATTATATCATATCTTATACTGCTATTTAAGTTTATTTCCCAGAGGAAACGGTATTACCGGCTTATCTGCAAGTGTCTCCATTCTTTGTAACAATATCTGAGAGAATTTATCTATCGTTTTATCATTCGGTGCCTGACAGACGGCATAGGGTCCTTCATAAACACAGTTCCAGGTTTTCCAGTCAAATTCTTTCATAGCAAGAGAAATCTCCTGTACTTTCTTTTCAGGTAAAAGTCCCGTTAATTTTTTTTGATAACTTATACTCTCCTCAAGATAAAAGGGGGATTGGAAAATCCACGCCGGTATACAGCGATTACAGGTAAAATCAATTCCTTCGTTTCCTATACCTCCATAGCCATTATCTATAAAAAACAGATCACCTTTCTCATTAATCATAAAATTCTTATCGTGTCTATCATCATTTCCTGTTATATAATCGAAAATATCCATACGGGCAATCTGTCTTACGAGTTTCTCAAAATTTTCACCTGAAAGAGAAGAATAATCAAAATAACGCCCCAGTTCTGCTACTATATATCTCTGGGCACTGTGAAAGGCCTTTCCCATCATTAACCTTGTATTATAATTATACTTTATGTCTTCCGGGATTATATATAAAACAGTCTCCGGAACAGGAAGGTTCAGTTCTTTCCCGAGAAGATAGGCCAGATATTCATTATGAGATGCCCCATAAGAGCCGCCCTTTACATGCCAGACGCCGGAAAGAAGTGTCACTTTATGGGTATCTGCATAATTAAAACCTACAGCGCCATCAGGAGGCACTATGGCAAGAGGACTGTAGAGATTGGCCTTATATAATTCTATTTTATTAAAATCCTGATTAAACATTTATTATGTAATTCCCATAAAAGCTGACTGCTGATAGCTTATAACTTACAAAAATGGTAACTACTCAGGTATAGGTAAATTATAATAAACTTCTTGACATAATTCAAGGAAAAATGTATTCTAGAATGGTCAAAATATTAAATTTATGTGAGACTGTAGAGGAAGAGTAAAACAGAGTAAATCTAAAAACCTGCTTGACCGATTAAATAAATATCGTAAAGAGACATTAGCATTTATGTATAATTTTAAAGTTCCCTTTGATAATAATCAAGACGAAAGAGACATAAGAATGACAAAAGTTAAGGAAAAGATTTCAGGTGGATTTAGAAGTGATGATGGTG
The DNA here is from genome assembly GCA_022704525.1 of Bacillota bacterium. Classification (GTDB taxonomy): domain Bacteria; phylum Vulcanimicrobiota; class SpSt-956; order SpSt-956; family JAKJGF01; genus JAKJGF01. The sequence continues at coordinate 2,050 of JAKJGF010000248.1, forward strand.
GAAATATGTTTTGTCCTATTCGAGGTTATATATCTACAGTGAAAAAGCACGAAGTTAATGTATTTAAGTCTATTAAAAATATTTTTGCAGGTAATCCATTTACACCTGTTATGGCAGGTGATGGTTGAAATTTGAAGTTTAATTATTTAATAATAATAAAAATACCTTTTAACATCTATTAAGGTCTTCTATTTTAATTTGAAAGGAGGTAAACTATTTCTGTATACCTGAGTAGTCACAGGAAGTAATCTTACATCTCCCCAGATACAAATCTTTTCTTTACATATTATAATAACGCCTCTAATACCTGTTATCTCTTTTGCCTTCTCAATAGCCTGTTCAAAATCCTCCGGCTCACTGACAAGATTTCCGAGGGCAGTGGCTGATGCATCTGCCAGTGCTCCTGAAGAAGAGAGAACCAACACTGCATCGGCTTTACCGAAGGAAAGAGATGGTCCCACCGTCCCTGAAGAAGTAGCTACAGCCAGTGGAAGTTCTTCTCCTGTCAGAGCTATAGCGAGTCTTCCGCTCAGAGAAGATTCCCCTGCAAAAATACCGATTTTTCTCATTTTTTTACCTGCAAGATAAAGGTCTCCTCCGTTTTCCACTATTACTTCTTCTGAAAAAGGCAGGAGATCCCGGGCAACCTAAAGGAAGAGGGATAAGAGATGTTTTAAATTCCGGCACTTCACTTATATAATCTCTTATATCTTTTCTGTATTTTTTCAATGATTTTAATGCAAGGTCTGAAAGATTACCGAGAGAACCGATATATAAATCACTTTCTTCTTCCGACACATGAAAGTAGATAAGGTCTTCCCCTTTCATCCAGTTTCTGTAAGTTCTATGAATGTATTCTTTCATAAATCAGCTTTCAGCTTTCAGCTTTTATTACCTGAATTGTTACTTGGGAATAAAAATTTATTAATTGTCTCATATTGGGCGGTTTTAGAACCCGCCCCTAAGTACCGCTCCAGGTAAAAAAGTATCCAAAAAATTTTAAATATACACACCTGTCCCTGTCCGGGCTCTGGAGCAAAAGATATGCCGTCAAAGGAGAAAGTTATAACTTAAATAAATGCAAAACTATATATACTGTAATAACAGATTTCATTGTAACAGGATCATAGATTTTGCGTAAGAGCCCGGACAGGGACAGACCTGTGAGATGGATACTTTTTTACCTGTTGCCGTACTAAGATACAAAAATATATTATTATATATTCAATTGCGGCAATTATTTTATCTCTATTCCTAAACTCATTACTTCTCTCTTTTCACTTCTCACTTTTCACTTTTCACTCATCTCAAATACTCATACAACACATCTCCTACCTGCTTTAAAGAATAGGGGTCACAGTTCTCTACCGTATCTTCTAAAGTATGCCAGGGAAGATAATCAATATCTATAAGTATTGTAGTGGGTATCCTTTTAAAAATAAAAGGTATGTGATCACAGGCTATGTATTTTATTGCATTTGGTTTAGTGAAATTATATGCCGGATATTTAAAAGATCTTCCAAGACGGAAGAGATGAAGGGTCAATTCCTCTGAACTCTTATGTATGAAACAATGAAGATCTACATCAAGTTCAAGATTTTTTCCTCCCACCATATCTATAATTATTACTTTATCAGGGAGATTATCTATATTGTCCTTTACATAGCGACGGGCTCCCAGGGATACGTCTTTACCATCTATATGGCCCCAGTCTTCTGCATCAAAGAAAACTATTTCCAGATTAAATCGGGGTTTCTTTATATTAAAAATCCTGGCCAATTCAAAAAGTACAGCAATCCCCGATGCACCATCATTTGCCCCCGGAACCGGTTTTGTCCGATTTAAAGGATCTCTATCTTCATCTGCATAAAGCCTCGTATCATAATGTGAACCTATAAGAATACGTCTTCTTTTATTTCTTCCGTATATAGTTCCTGCTATATTTTTACAGATACATTCTTTATTAAAAAAGGCTTCTTTGAATATATGGGGATGAAAAGCATCTACTAAAGGAGATAATTTATCGCAAAGATAGGTCTGATATTCTTCATGAGCTCTACTTCCTACAGGCCTTGGCCCGAAGGCAAAATGCTCTTTAAGCAAATGAAATGCTCTATTTTCATCAAAACTTAACTCTGGCATCAATCAAAATCAGGCTTCTCCAATAACTGTTCCTGCCCGGGGGATATTAGACTGCATATTCTCTATCATTTTATCAGATTCTTCTAACATATAATCTATATAAATAGCAATCTTGAAAGATTGACTTATTAAATCTAAATTTCTGTCGTCATCTATAAATTTTATATAATTATCTATAATCTCTATTGCTTTATCAAAGATCTCACTCATATTTGCATTAACCGGTTTCATAACAAATAAAACCTGAGGATCCACCTTTTCATCCTTTTCAGAATCAAAATACTTTTTCTTCTTTTCTTCCAGCTTGAGACGTTCAGAAAGAAGCCTTTCATACATGATATCAAAATATTTCTCTCTATCCTCAAGATCACTTAAATAAATACTTTTCAGTTCTTTACCTGTTTTAATCAAATACTGAGCCATTCCAATTTCTCTTGATTCCTGTTGAAGCTTTTGATAACTACTCATAAGCTCGGCAGCTTTTATTATAGTATCAAAGCTCTGATCCACATAGTTAACATCATTAGATTCAAGAGCCTGCATATAATTTTCAGTTACTTCTTTACATAATCCCAGGGTTTCTATGCCTATATTATCATTTTCATTATGTATAGTATATCTATTTCTTTCAGATTCTATTTTTTCAAGATCCTTTTCCAGACGTTTATATATTTCTTCTATTGCTCCTTCGGCTTCTTCTCCATCCATAGTTTTATGAATGATTTTCAATTTTTTACCTGTATCCATAAGATAATTAACCAGACCAAGAAGTTTTAATTCTTTATCATGACCTGCAAGTATCTCCTGAAGAGGTGATGAAGTTCTTTTGAGCTGATCCATTAAACCTCTAACAGTATTTATATCCTGCTGGCCTTCTATAAATGATTTATAACCTTCAATTACCTGAAGGGTCTCTTCTAATATATGTATCATTTTTATATCTACAGGACACTCTCTGTCATAAAGCTTTTCTTCTTTTTCTATAAGATCAGTGTCATTTTTTAAAATATTCAAAAATTCATTACGGAGATTATCTTTTCTGAGAGGGTCATTTTCTTTATCAAATTCCTCATCCAATTTTTTCCCAAGATCTAACAGATGTAAAATAAGTCCATTTATTTTAACAGAATCATCAAAAGTTAATGCCAGTTTAATTGATGGTGGCGGGAGATCTGCAAATATATCTATCTCTATCTCTTCGGATTTCTTACGTAAATCTTTGAGAAGTTCAAGAGATGCTTCCAGTGAGTCGCCATCCTCATCATCTATAAATTCAAAATAATTTCCGATTATTTCTCTTATTTGTTCAATCATCCGGATAATTTTCTCAGAAGCACTCTTTCTCTCTTTATAAATCTCCAGATACTCCAGAAGACCTTTACTTCCTCCTTCAAGTAAATCAAGATAATCTTCATATATTTCATCTATTTCCTGATTGGATATGGCTTTAAATTTTCTACCTACCTCAATTAATTTATCTACCACCTGTAGCAGACTGATTTTCTCTTCTTTTCTGAGCTTCATCTAAAACAACATCCTTTCCAGGTTGATTTTTAAAAAATAATGATTACTAAAACTGTATTTTTTATTATAACATAATTTTAGTGGATTGACATAAAATTTATAACACTTATAAAAAATCTTTTTACTTTTCACCAATAACGTTCCATAGCCTTTGAGCTTCCGGTATAAGATTCATATACTGTGGTGTTCTCTTAAATCCATCATTATAAAACTTATCCATATAAACATTATTTTCACGCCTGTAACAGGTATTATCTATAGCAGCTATACCCATACCGGGTATTATTCCTCTGACTTTATAACCTATATGTTTTAAAAGTTTCTGAGTTACTTTATGACTCGTCACAGCACCAGACCAGGCATACTCCACTCCTGAGGCTTCAACAAATTTATCATAATATTCTGCATATTTATAAAGGAATTTAGCAGTATCATAACGATTTCTGTATTCAGGTAACACTGCTAAAAGGACAGCCTGAGCATTTCTATTTGCCACATCCAGAAAAAGCAGAGTCCCGCCGAAGATTTTTTTGTTCTTATTATCTTCAAAGACAAAAGCAGCATAAAAACCTTTCATAAAGGTCTTTCCCTGACCAAATAACCGTGGATAGGTAGATGGTTTCAATATAAAATCCACAACACCTCCTTCAAGAGCAGGATAGGCTTCTCTCCAGAATAATGCATAGGAGCTAAAATCAGAGGAAGACTCCCGGAGAAGTCTCAGTGTATAATCCTTTACAGGAATTACAGGCTCAAAATCAGGCCATACAGGTAAAGGAGAGGAAAAAAATCCACGATTTTCAGAATTTATTTTGTTATTATCTTTCATAACTGTCTCCTATAATAAGAATAGGGACAGAACAATGTTCTGTCCCTACAGATTTGTTAATCAATTTACAGAAAATTTACCAGTAACACTGCCCAAAACCACCAAAAGGACCCCAGCTCACATTATCGGGAAGTGGACATGACGGACCTGATAGCCAGTTATGTCTGA
>JAKJGF010000249.1 GCA_022704525.1 Bacillota bacterium
AAATTCCCCCTAAAGTTATTTCTATTCAAAAATTTGAAAACCACGTGTCTACGTCTATTTTATAATACGAATCCCCCTGGTTTTACGCCATTACTTAACTTCAGGTTGTCAAACTTCCGCTAACCCTGAACTATTTCAACTTACTTTATTCTTTTAATAATCTCTTAAGTTCTTTTTCCAGCGATTTTAGTTCCACAGGTTTCAAAATAACGCTATCCACACCAATTTCTTTAAGTGTATCCAAATGAGAGTCTTCTGATAAAACAAGAATTTTCGTGCCTGATAAGTCAGAATTTCTCTTTATCTCCTTACAGACTTCTACCCCATCCATTCTGGGAATACTGGTATCAATTACCATTAACTCTGGTAAAAAAGTGCCTACTTTTATACAGGCTTCTATACCATTAGAAACTACCTCTAATTCCATATCATCAGATAATTTTTTAAGTATTTGAGATATAGAGGAAACTGTTTCAGTTACTTCATTAACTATCAATACCTTTGTCTTTGGTTCTTCAAGAAAAAGTTCATCTGGAATTGGCATTTCATTATTTTTAAGAAATTTTATAAGTTCTTTTTTCTCTACTCTATAATGACCTCCCGGTAATTTAAAAGCTTTTAATCCTATTTTAGGATTTCTTATCCAGTTATGAATTGTGTTACGTGATACCTGACAGTATTTTGCTAATTCAACTGCTCCGAAAGATTTTGGTATACTCATATCACTTATCCTTTCCTAATAATTTTTGTAATTATAAAGTTTAATAACTTATTTTGCATATTAGCAAAATTAAAACTTATTTTCAACCCTTTTTTAAAATTTTATTTTTTTACAATCCACTCAATATTCTGATACGTTCCATAATCTTATCACTTATCTGTTCATCATGGGTTTCATAATATACAGGAGGATCTATCTCACAGGTAATCTGAACTCTCGGAAAAACTCTCTTATAATTAATTCCAACAATCACTACAGGGAATCTCTTCTTCCTTTTCTCCTGAAGTCTCATTATCCATTTTATAAGACCACTTTTTACTTCACCCATAGCATTACGTATCATTCTTCCTTCAGGAAAAAAAACTATAATCTCTTTCTCATCTAAAAGTTTTTCCATAAATTTAAAAGATGTAACAGTCTCTTTCGGATTATCTCTGCTTATAGGAACAGCCCCCATCCAGTATAATCCTCTACAAAAAACTCCTCTTAATAACTCTCCTGCTTTATATAAAAAAGTTCCTGGAAAATCATTAAAAATATTTCCAAAAAGTTCCTGCTTTGCCACATAGTAAAGAAGAACAGGACTTGCATAACATATAACAAAGAGATCAATCCATTCCCAATGTTTGGATAATATAAAAGCAGGACCTTCTCTGGGAAGATTTTCTCTGCCCTTCAGTTTAAAATCATATAAAAGATAAAGGGTTGGAAAACAGACAAATCTTCGAAATAACTTATAGAATAAAAAATTGCGTTCAAATTTCATCTCCATATCATCCTTATAGTTTTTATTCAAATTTTCTTGGATCCGGCATCCAGTAAACTGCTTTACCTACAATCTGCATATCTTCTTTTATTTCAGTTATATCACCCAATCCACTGGTAAATATTATTCCACCATTATTTAATATTTTTGTTTTCTTGAGTATAGCATGACCCTGTCCATGTTCAACTACTCTTACTGCTACTATATCACCAGAGTTACAAATTTCCTGTTTTCTGATAAAAACCAGATATCCATCAAATATCTTCTCCTGTTCAAGACATGATCCCCTGGCCTGCAAAACAAAATCGGCCTTTACATGATAACTTTCAGGAAGATCTATCCAATCTTCAATTATATCTTCAGTAATAACAGACATATTACCACAGGAAGCACTTCCTGACAGGACAGGATATCTTATTGTATTATCGGTATACAGAACAGGATACAGGTTATAAGGAACTTTTTGTTTTTCATTCAAAACCTCTTTTACTGCTTCTTTTACCAATTTTTTTATTTCCATATCGAAAGACCTGGAAGAAGCATTATTATAAAAATCTTTATTTAAATTTTCTTCAGAAGAAATTTTAGTATAACCTGCTTTCTTTATAAAAACAGATAAAGGTACCTCTAAAGCTATGGAAAGCTTCTCTATATTTTCAAAAGAAGGTAATTGACCATTTTCCCATTTACTGATTTGAGCCTGAGTTGTCTTTATCTTCTTAGAAAGATCTTTTTGATTTAAATTAAGTTCCTGTCTTCTTTTTTTTATATATTTCCCCCGTTCAGACTCCATAATTTGTATCACCTTCTCTTTTTATCTGTAGTATAACATATTTTATATCAAATTAGAATTATTTGCAATAATTTTATTTAATATACTTTGATTTAAATTTTTTTATGATATAAATTATAAAAGAATTATTCTAATAGTATATAAAAATATAAAAAAAGAATATTATAGATATAAAATCCTGTGAACTAGAAGAAGATGATTCAAAAAAAAGAGGTGTATTATGAATAACTTATTACTGTGTATTAAAGTTTTCTTTATGACCCCTCTGGCATGGGGAGCAATCGGATTGTTTCTGATGACCTGCCTGGTGGAAAGAAGAATTTATGTTAAATAAATAGTTAGCTTTTGATCTGACATAAATAGGTGAACTGTGAAAAGAAGAAATAGTAATCGTTTCACCTTTCACTTTTTACTTATTTTATTTATGGTAAGTTATTGAAATACACTATAACTATATTTACAGAGGAGAAATACTTATGTATAATATAGCATAACAAATAAAATTTATGTTAATTATTATAAAGGGGATTTTAAACTTGACCGTATCAGGTGGAACTGACCCTGGATGTAAAAGAAAAAATAATGAAGATTATTACTTTTTAGATAATGAAGAACGTAAATTATTCATAGTTGCTGACGGTATGGGAGGACATGAGGGAGGAGAAAAAGCCAGTAAACTGGCAGTAGAAACTGCAGAAAAATTTCTTACAAAAGAAAAATTTCTTCAGATTATAAATAATAATATTGATATAAAAGAAGCTATAACAGAAGCTATAGTTGTAGCAAATAAAGCTATATTAGAAGAATCTAAAATAAATAAAAAACTTAAAGGTATGGGATGTACCCTTATAATAGCTATAGCAGAGGGCAATCTTTTTCATATTGGTCATGTAGGTGATGTAAGAGCTTACGTAATATGTAAAGAAAAAATATCACTTTTAACAGAAGATCATACTATAGTTTATGAATTAATAAAGAATAAAAGGTTAACAGTAGAAGAATCAAAAAAGCACCCATTAAAACATGTCCTGTCACGGGCTGTAGGTAATAAAGAAAGTGTAGAGGTAGATTATAATCAGATACTAATAAAACCAGGAGATTATTTGCTTTTATGCTCTGATGGTCTCACATCTATGCTGGAAGACAATATAATAAAGGATATTATCATAAAAGAAAAAGAACCTGAGAAAATAAAAGAACTACTTATAGAGAAAGCAAAAGAAGCAGGAGGAAAGGATAATATAACAATAATACTGGCAAAAATTGAAGACAGTGATATATCCAATAATTCAAAGATTTCTAAAGAATATTACAAAGATTTTAAAGAGGTAAAGTACAAAACAAAATTACTGAGTGAACCTTCATCTAAATCACCATGGTGGAAATTCTGGTAATAGTAAAACAGGTAATATGATATTATGAAAATTAATATAGAACCCTATATAACTTCATTACAGACAATAAAACTTGATCCCAAGTTAATTATGGCCAACAATATACTTCAAATGTCCAGAATGGAACTTGAAAAAAAAATAGAAGAAGAACTTGTAGAAAATCCTGCTCTGGAAATAGAAGAAAATACTGTAGAAAGAAAATGTCCAACCTGTCAGATAATTTTAAAAGAAAAATTTTGTCCTGTCTGTGGTAAAATGCTTTCAGATAAACCTGAAGATGACATACCTGAAAAGATAATTGAACATGATGATTATATAGAAGAAATAGAATATCTTTCCAGATCATTTATTGATAAATATAGAGATAATGAACATGAGGAACTTCTGGAAAAAATAGTATTCACAGAAAATTTAAGAGAATACTTATATATTAATCTACCACTGGTTATAGATAGGAAAACAGATTTTTTAGTAGCAAAATATTTAATAAACTATATAGACGAAGATGGTTACCTGAGATATGAATCAAGTGATATAATAAAAAAATTCTCTATAAATATAGAAAAATTAGAAGATATAATAAAATTAATTCAATCTTTAGACCCACCGGGAATAGGAGCAAGAAATCTAAAAGAATGTATTACCATACAACTAAAAAGTCTGGATACCTTTGTTCCACCATTAGTATGGGAACTATTATCTGACAGATACTGGAATGACTTCAGTCACAGAAGGTTTACAGCACTTTCGGAAAGCCTTCAATTATCCATAGAAGAAATCAGACATGCAGCCGAGTTTATAAAGAATAATGTCAATCCATATCCGGGAAGAAATTTTAATAAAATTGCCTTAAAAAATCAATCAGGTAAAATAATACCTGATGTAATAATAAAAAAAAATAATAACAATTTAGAAGTAGAAATTGTATCTGATAATTACACGGGCTTCAGAATTAATCGGCTTTATAAAAATCTATATCAGGATATAAAAAAAAATAAACACAAATATTCTGTTAATGAAATTGAACATACAAAGAATTATTTTCTCAGAGCTAAAACATTTATAGAAAATTTATACCAGCGAAGAGAAACCATACTTAAAGTTACCAAGAAAATAATAGAAATTCAAAGAGATTTTTTTTATTATGGAATCTCACATTTAAAACCCCTTACAAGAATTCAGGTAGCTGAAGCTATCGGTATGCATGATTCTACTGTTAGTAGAGCAACTAAAGATAAATTTGTCCAGTTACCATCAGGTAAAATAGTAAATTTTGATTTCTTCTTTGACTCTTCTTTGCCTGTAAAAGAAGAAATAAAGGCTATAATGGAAAGTGAAAATAAAAACAATCCTCTCAGTGATAAAGAAATAGTGGAAATACTTTTTAAGGAGAAAGGAATAAATCTGGCAAGAAGAACTATAGCAAAATATAGAGAAGAGATGAATATTCCCTCATCAAGAGACAGAAAATATTCATACTAAGTACCGCTCCAGGTAAAAAAGTATCCAAAAAATTTTAAATATACACACCTGTCCCTGTCCGGGCTCTGGAGCAAAAGATATGCCGTCAAAGGAGAAAGTTATAACTTAAATAAATGAAAAACCGTATATTCTGTAATAACAGATTTCATTGTAACAGGATCATAGATTTTGCGTAAGAGCCCGGACAGGGACAGGCCTGTGAGATGGATACTAACTTACCTGTTGCCGTACCAAGGAGGCCTATTATGGAAATAAGATGTAAAAATTGTGGGGAATTAAATATAGATACCAAGTTCTGTATAAATTGTGGTAACAAACTTATAAAAGAGTCTTATAATGAGTTTTATAATGAAGTAAACCATCAGACAACTATTACATCTGACTTTGACTGTAAAAATTACACATCCCATACTGGATACAAAGAAGAAATATATCCACAAACTTATGAACAGACAGTTCATAACTATGGATCACATATACTTGGACCTGATGAAAAATTTTGCATAGTATGTGGCCAACCAGTTAAGATATCTTCCATAAGCTGTAAATACTGTAAAGCCACAGTAGAACCAACTGCTAAAAGGAATAAAATGCTATGGAATCAGCAATCTCCTATTTCAATAATAGAAAATCCTAAAGGACTGGGAATACAATCTCTTATATTTGGAGTGATTGGTTTATTTTGCTGTAATCTCTTTGGAATTGCTGCAGTAATACAGGGGTTCAGGGCTACAAAATATGAGAAAGAAAAAGGCCTTGGTACTGCAGGTTTAATTCTTGGAATCATTGATATAATTATATGGATTTTGGTATTTTTTATGAAGTATTATTAGCAATCAGCTATCAGCCCTCAACTTTCAGCTTTTCCCGAGCTGATTACTGATAGCTTTAAACATAAAAGGTTTATGTTTACTGAAGCTAATAATTTAACAATAATGATAATTTATATGCATATGAATAAGATTGATAATTATGAAAGGTTCTTTTTCCCGAAACTTCTTTTTAAATAAAATTGTATCTGTTGGTTCTTTACTTGTTATAATAATATCTTTTTTTATGCCTCCTGATGGTTTAAGTTCAACACATTGCGGATTAAAACTACTGACCGGTGCTCCTTGCCCTGCCTGTGGTTTAACAAGAAGTATTTCAAGTATAAGTCAAATGAGATTCTTGCAATCCTTTTATTATCATCCCTTAGGATTTTTATTCTATATTATATTTCTTATGTTCGCTATGTATAATTTTTTCCCACAAAAAGTAAAGGTTAGAATCCAAAAACTTTTTGACTTACATGATGATTTAATAAGAAATATCTTTTTAGGTATAATTTATACCTTTCTTATTTATGGTATTATAAGGTTTTTTTATTGTTTACTTGGTGGAACAAGATGTTCTGTGTAATTTTCCCTGGTTAACGGAAGTTCGACAAGTAAAGGTCAAAAATGAGGGGTTAAAGTGTCATAAATCCTTTAGATATGCGGGTGCCATTTTTTTTGGGCCAAATTTCCACGTGTCACGTCTATATAATAATACTTGACAAA
>JAKJGF010000250.1 GCA_022704525.1 Bacillota bacterium
CCTCATAATCTTTCTAATAAGTTTTTTCTTGGGAGACTTTTCAGGTTCAGGATTGTTTAAATCCAGACTTATAGACAGTTTTGCATCACCGCCATCTCTCGGATAGGTATAATAAAGAATAAAGGCCTGCCATACAGGAACACCTGTCTTCTCATTATAATGAAAAACACCTTTTTCATCTACAGCACTTTCCATTATAACAAACTCCTTCCCTTTTCCTCCTACCTGAACAGTCATATTATCTGAAAGAAAAAGATCTCTTTTCAATAGATTAAGAGATAAAGTCGATTCCTGCTCAAGGGCAGTTTTCATTTCAATGAGGTTCCAGGATTTCAGTCCCACATTGAAAATTTGAGTCATAGCAAGGAGAAATAATGAAAATATAAGCATAGTCAAAATTAATTCCAGTACTGAATGTCCTTTCATAAGTCCCCCTTTACTGAGCTTTATAACTCGTAAGTTTAACCTCTGTCTTACCCTGACCTCCTGCCTCTTCTATTGAAACAGTAACAGTAACTTCCTTAATCATCGCAACTGTGCCATATTCTTTAATCTCTATTTTATACCTGGCTATCCCTCCTCCCGCTTTTTCCTGAGGATAGGGAGAAGGAGGAAAGATAATTCCATTTCCATCATCATCTGTCTGTGCAGTTGGTGTAGAAAGTGTTCCATCATAAGGAGAAGAACTAAGATCCACATCAGTATATTTCATAAGCATAATACTATCAACCATAGCTTCTGCAAGGTTAATAGCAAGTATCTTCTTCTGAGCCTTTTTTGCTCCTGATAAACCTCCCACAAAAACACCTGTAATAGTAACTAACACCAGTCCTAAAAGAAAAACACCAATTACAACCTCTGAAAGGGTAAAACCCGACTTCTCAGAATCATAACTCTTTCCATCTATTTTAAACATTTAATTATCCCTGCCTGAAAAACAAATTTCTATCAAATTAACATAATAATGTCAATATTTATAATATAATTATACTATAAAGTTTTGTCAATAGCAAATAATTTTTTTTAATTTCTACTAAATTTTCCAAAAACTCACATCACTTTTATTATACCCACTTTCCCTTATTTAGTAAACCAGACATTGCAAAAAATAGCAAATTTACTATTATCCTCTCACATCTCACCTCATAAGTCTTAATCCATTAAAAATAACCAGAAGAGAAGCACCCATATCGGCAAGGATTGCCATCCAGAGAGTCGCCAATCCAGCTATGGCAAGTCCCATAAATAAAAATTTAAAGGCCAGGGCAAAAAATATATTCTGTCTTATTATACTCAGAGTTCTTCTGGAATGTTTTATAAGCCAGGGTAATTTTGATAGGTCATCAGACATAAGTACTATATCAGAAGCTTCAATAGCTACATCGGTACCTATGTCACCCATAGCTATACCCACTGTTGACAGAGCCATGGCAGGAGCGTCATTTACACCATCTCCCACCATAGCTACAGATTTAAATTCTTTTACAAGATTCTCTATAGTTTTTACTTTATCCTCCGGAAGAAGACCTGCTTTAAAATCATCTACACCGGTCTGTGTAGCTACAGACTCAGCAGTGCCTCTATTATCACCTGTAAGCATAATTATCTTTTTTATTCCCAGTTCTTTAAGAGATTTTATAACTGAAGTCGCCTGTGGTCTTACACTATCGGAAATACTTATAAGACCGCAGACTTCCCTGTCATTTCCAAGAGCCACTACAGAATATCCAAGAGATTCAAGTTCTTCTGCTTTCTTATGAAATTCAGGAGTTTCTTTTCCTTTTTCCTCCATAAATCTGTGACTTCCAATCCAGAAAAATTTTCCTTCTATAAAACCTTCTGCACCCTTACCTTTTATTGAAGAAAAGGTCTCTGAAGATGTAAATTCTATTCCCTCCTTAATGGCTCTGCTGAGAATAGCCTTTGCCAGGGGATGTTTACTCTGAGATTCCAGTGAAGAAGCTTTAGAAAGTATTTCCCGGGAATTATAGCTATTAAAAGGAATTATATCTTTTACTTCAGGATGACCATAAGTAAGGGTTCCTGTTTTATCAAGGGCAATGGCATAAAGATCTGCCGGAGATTCCAGATAAATACCACCTTTAATAAGTATGCCATTACGGGCAGCCGAGGTAAGACCTGCCACAATACTTACAGGGGTGGAAATAACAAGAGCACAGGGACAGGCAATTACAAGAATCACTAAAGCTCTATATAGACATTCAACCCATGGCCATGATAAAAAAAGGGGAGGAATAAGGGCAATAAAAATAGATATTAAAATCATAACAGGTGTATAATAGCGGGCAAATTTTTCAACCCACTGCTCCAGTGGAGAACGGCGGAGTCTGGCTTCTTCTACCATACGGATAATCCTTGCAAGAGCAGTATCTTCAGCAGGTCTGCTTACCTTAACTTCAATTGCACCATCTTCATTGATGGTCCCTGCAAAAACCTCATGACCCTCTTCCTTTACTACAGGAATAGCTTCTCCTGTTATGGGAGATTGATTAACAGAGGTTTTTCCCTTTGTAATTATACCATCAAGAGGTATTTTTTCACCGGGTCGCACAAGAACAATAACCCCCACAGGAACTTCTGTCACTGGCTTTTCTTCAATATTACCGTCATGAGGGCAGATATAACGGGCTTTCTGAGGAGAAAGTTCCATAAGTGTTTCAATTTCTCTTCTGGCTTTCACCATACTCCAGGACTCTAAAACCCGGGCCAGAGCAAAAAGGAATATAACAGTTGAAGATTCAAACCACTGACCAATGGCAATAGCACCTGTTATGGCAAGAATCATTAAAAAATTTATATCCAGACGCAGGCTTTTCAGAGAATTTAAAGCTTTCGGAGCTATATACCAGATAGAAAATACTATTGAAAGAAGATACAAAAAAATTGAAATACGTGGGAAATTATGGCCTGATGTAAGCTCACCACATATAAAAACATCATAAAAATTCTTACTAATTATTCCGTGAGAAATAGACCCGGCAATTAAAAAAACTCCTCCCAGAAGACACATAATAACATGTCCCTGCCTATGCCATGGTATATCACTGGAAGAAGAGAGAGATGATGCCTGAAGTCCTGCTTTAGATACAGCCTTGAATATATCTCCCTCTGAAGTCAAAAGTGTATCTACTGCAAGATCCATCCGGCCATTTAATATATCAAAATCAAGCTCTTTTATACCTGGAAGCATTCCTACAGTATCACGAAGAGCTTTTACTTCTTCAGCACAATCAAGACCCCGGATTTTATATTTAAGCCTTTCAATCATATTAGATAATTTCTTCTAATAAATTCTTTATCCTCTCAAATTTCTTCATTTTTTGTTAATGGGTGATACATAAGGGATGATGCGTGAAAGGGAGATGATTCAAGAGATTGGTAAACACTGGGGTTCGCCCCTGCACCATAAAACCCTCACGTCTCACGTCTCTCCTGACTCCAGAACCTCTCCAATATCACCTCATAATCTTTTGTAGCAAAAGCCCTCTTATCTGTAAACCATCTGGCAGGTAAAAGAAAGCGATATTGAGGCATTCGAAACCGGTCATCCATAAAGGCTACAATGCCTCTGTCCTGTGGTGTTCGAAGAACCCTTCCTGCAGACTGAATAACTCTTATTATACCGGGTATCATATAACTGTAAAGAAAACCCTTGCCGGTTTTCTGGTCTTCAAAATATGCAGAAATAAGTGTCTGTTCTTCATCTACCATGGGAAGACCCACTCCTATTATAATGGCACCTATTAATCTATCTCCCGGCAGATCAATACCTTCTCCGAAAAGTCCTCCCATAACAACCATACCTATTCTGGTTCTGTCATCGGGAATGAATTTTTCTAAAAAATCATCTCTCTCTTCTTCACTCATATATCTTGACTGAAGAAGAACTTCCACATTATAATCCAATTCCATTTTCTTATATACATCCTCTAAATATTTATATGAAGGGAAATAGCATAAATAATTTCCGGGCCTTATATTTATAATTCTTTTTATATGTTTTCCTATCTCATCATGAAAGTCTTCTCTTTTTTTATAAGTAGTTGAAATACCGGGTATATGTAAATAAAGAGAATTATCTGGAGGAAAGGGAGATGGAAGAGATAGAATATCAGTTTTTTCCTTTAAACCAAGATTCTCTTTAAAATATTCCGAAGGTGACAGGGTAGCTGAAAAAAAAATAGAACTGTGTGATTTGCGAAGTCTTTTTCTTAATTCCTCTCCGGGATTAATACAAAATATCTTCCACAGAAAAGTGCCACTTTTACGTTTTACAAAAATTTTAAAATCCTGAGAAATAAGTTTTCTTATATTTGCAAAATGACGAAAATCATAATAAAAATCTCTTAATTCCGAAGAAATATTATTTTTAAGAAACTCCTCAGCAGACTCAAAAAATTCTTTCTCCCATTTATAATAAAATTCCGGTATTTCATTCAGAATAAGTAGGGAATTATCATTTTCTTTCATATCTTTATTCCATTGAATAAACTGCCTGTTCATAAGATCAAAAAATTCGAATAAGTCTTTATCTTTATTTTTCATCTTTCTCTTCAGTTCCAGAATGCTTTTTTTCTCCAGTGAAGCAGAATACATATCTCTTCCTCTGTTAACAAGATTATGGGCTTCATCTACCAGAAAGAGATATTTCTCTTTTCCTCCGAAGAGAAAATATCTTCTTAAGTAAACTAGAGGGTCAAAAACATAATTATAATCACAGACAATTATGTCACAGTAAAGAGATAGATCGAGAGAAAATTCAAAGGGACAGATCTTATATTTTAAAGCCAGTGTGAGGATTTTCTCTCTTATGAAAATCTCGCCTGGTAATATTTCCTCAATAGCCGGGGGAACTTTTTTATAATAACCTTTTGCATATTCACATAATAGAGGATCACAGATACACTCCTCACAAAAACACATCTTCTCTCTGGCATTCAAAAAAATACTTCTTAAATGAAGTCCCCCCTTATGAAACAGTTCCAGAGTTTCCCTTACAATATTCTGTCCCGGTGTTTTGGCAGTTAAAAAGAAAATCTTTCTATAATACTCACAGGGGAGATATTTAATAGACGGAAAAAGTATGGCTGAGGTCTTCCCTATTCCTGTTGGAGCTTCTAAAAGAAGATTTTTCCCCTCTTCCATTATGGAGTAGACTTTTTCCATTAATTCTTTCTGACCTTTCCGTAATACTTTAAAGGGGAAGTTCAGTTTTTCAATAGAAACATTCCGACAGGTCTTCCACTCATCTTCTTTTTTGGCGATGTCAATTATTTTATCGGCAAGCTCTTCAAAAAATTCCCGAAATTCTTTCTTTTTGAATTCTATTTCAAACTCTCTGGTAAAAGAATTTTTCAGAGAAAAATAAGTGAGAACTCCTTTAATTTCCTTATGAGGATAGAGTTGAGAAAAAAAATACATATATAGCTTCAATTGAGCTTCATAACAGGAATGTGGCTGTAAAGCCTCTAAGTTCAGGGAAGTAGTCTTTATTTCCTCAATTCTAAGGCTTTCTTCATATCTGTAGATTCCATCAACCCTGCCTCTTACAATAAGTTCATATTCATCTCTGTTATAGGAAAATTCAACAGGAACTTCTCTTTCATATTCGGAGGCTCTGGAAAGCTGAACCTCTCTATGACCTGCTATACCTTCTTCAAGACGTTTTGTAGCAGGAACAGAAGTTGTGTTAAGGTCTTCTGCTCTAAAGATAAGATCAAGTAATGAGTGGACTCCGATGATAATTTGTTTCATAAAATGATGATCGGGAGTAAAGGGCAGAACAATGTTCTGCCCCTGCACGTCTCACTTCCCCAGTATCCTCATAACCTCTTCATAATAGTCAGGATGGACATAATACCTTTTTTCAGTCTTTTTAATAGCAAGGGTTTTGACTTTATCAGATAGAACAGATATGGGGCAGGGTTTATGAGTATATTTATCCATTATATATATTCTTTCCTGTTCTTCTGTATAAAAATCATAAACAACCTTGGAAGCCTTATCCCGTAATAGATAATATTCCGGATTGAGTCCTCTGGAAAGAAGCAATTTCTTCACTTCTTCTAGCTTTTCCTCAGAGTGGACAAGGGAATCCGGTATACACTTAAATATTTTCCTTTTTATGAATCTCTCACAGAGATCCTTCAATATAATATCTTTACTATAAGTACCCCACATCTTAATAGAGTAAAAAAGATCTGCTTCGTCAAGCATAAGCCACTGAAAAAGTGATGGTTCAGGGTTAAGGATTATTTCCACAAGATTTTCGGAAGCAATGTCAAGATCAGTCTTTTCCAGGCTTTCCCGCAATCTTCTTACAATACTTGTAAAAAGTAGATCATAAAATCTTGTGGTTCTGTGATAATATACCTTCCAGTACATATAATATCTTGAAAATATATATTCTTCTACATTGTAAAAACTCTTATCCCACACAACTATTTTCTCCTGATTATCTTCTTCTGGTCGGTAAAGATCAAAGGTATAAATAATCCTGTCTGCATCAATAATCCCTGATCTTACACCTGTATAATAGGCATCTCTCTGAAGATAATCCATTCTGTCTGCATCTAATTCTCCTGAAATAATAGAATTAGCACATGAAAGATATCCCTTTTTGGGGTCAATAT
>JAKJGF010000251.1 GCA_022704525.1 Bacillota bacterium
AGATAAGTTTAAAATAATTTGGCAGCCAGGCTATAAGGGTATCTTTCCTGGAAAAAGGTTCAGTCCTGTATCCATGGTGATAATCATCAAAATATACACCGGAAGTCTTTCCGCCATAAAACATTAAAATATTAGAAATCAAAACTGCATTATCCATATTTCCTATACCTTTATTTGAAAGTATAGTGGAATCAGATATAAAAACTATCTGCCCCTTTCCAAAAGGATAATTTAACATGAGAGCTCCCTCAGGGTCACCAAAATACTCTACCATATCCGGAATAGTGCCTTCCATTCTGAGGAGAGAATAAAATTGAACATTATTCACACCTTCTATAAGGGATGAAGGTTGAAGAGGTTGTAACACACCGGAGGATTTGGCCTTTTTTAAATCTATATTCCATTCTTTATATAGAAGATTTTTATCTTCTGAAAAAAATATTAAAGTATTACCTCTTTTAATCCAGTTCTGCAACATAAAAACCTCTTCCTCTTGAAGTTTATAATAAGGTTCCAGTATAATTAATATACCATCCGAATAAAGGGAGTGAAAAGATTTCTCCCATCTACAAACATTATAACCCAGTTTTTTAAAAAGCATAAAGGCAGCTTTTGAACCCTCAGGAGTTGTGCTATAACTTGAACGATCAATACCGGCAGGAGGCAGAAATAAAAAAAAAGAGATAATAAAACAAGACATAAATAATATAAGAATAAAAGCTATAATATAATACCACTTTCTTTTCTCCATATATTATCCCTTCCTGATGCACTCTTTGAATAATTCAAAAGCATGGCCGTATTCTTCCTCTGAACAGGATTCAAGACCGTACCATTTATGTTCATAAATATTACAAAAAGATTCAAAATATTTTAAAAGTTTATAGTTTTCCATAATTTTTATCATACAAAGATATTCTCTATTAGTTCTGGAAGGCTCAAAGGGCAAAATATCCTTTTTATCAAAATTTAATAAAAGGGCACCGAGGAGACACTGTAAGGCCATTCTGTAATCACCTTTCTTAGATAGTTCCCCTGCCTTTTTTTCCAATACTAAAGCATCTTTTCTACTGGACATGTATCCTTTTTCACTATCTTCCTGAAGGCCTGATATAAATCTCCTCTTTATAGAAATAATAATATACCCTGCTATAGCTGATACAAAGATAGAAGTAATTACCAGAATTATATATAGAATAAGATTTTGATTCTGTGGGTCCATATTTATCTCCATTAAATTTAAAAGCTCTTTTATAAAAGAATTAGACATAAGCCATTTAATAATTTTTTCTTTTAGAGAATAAAGGTCTACATAGTGAAACTGCCTTTCTGATAGGATTTTTTTTATACCGGATTTTACCTCTTCCCTATTGGTATTAAGTGAAGTACAGGGTAAATTCAATAAAACTGCAAGGCGACTCTTAATTCTTTTCAGTATTAAGAGCTTATCATCTATTTTAGAAGATTTAAAATCTTCTGCTTCACGGGAAAGCCAGTAATTATGGACTATAACCTTACTTCCTCCGGATAAACTTATGACTTCTTCAAAAGGAAGAAGTTTTTCTATATTCACTTCCATATTCTTACCCTCTTCCATATACTCACAGGCTAAATCCACTTTTTCTATGGCCTTTCTTATTTCTTCATGATAATCTTCAATAGTCTTTGCTTCCAAGGGATATGTAAAAATAACAGATAAAAATAAAAAAAAGGCAATTCCCCTACATATTTTTTTTATCGGTATATATATGTAAAGATCAGACATTTTCAGAATCATCCTTTGAACATTTTTTAAAAAGCTCATCTGCCATAACCTCAAGATCATAGCCTTCTTTCCGAAAACGAACATCATAATAAAGAAGAGTATTTCCTACAAATAGTACAGGAACAAGTATTATAGCAGATAACTGGGGAAGCATCTGAATTACCAGGTATAATCCCTTATGATATTGCATAAGAAAGATAGATAAAAATACAAAGGGCACAGAAAAAGCACCCTGAATTATTTGAACAAGCATACTCAGTAGTAGAGTTACTGAAATGACCTTCAGAGGATCTTTAATAATCAAAGTCATGGCTCTTTTAATAGCAGAAAAATATGCCTTCTTTTCTAAAACTATGACTGGAACCAGAAAATTATATACTAAAGCAAAAATCATAATAACAATTACCAGAATAATTAAGATAATGAAAAATAATACTGTCAGTAAAGCTTTATAACTGCTAGTGACAATAAAAGGAAAACAGATAAAAAGCACTACACAGGGAATTATTGGAAGAGACATAATAAAACCGTATAAAAACATAGTCATTAGAAGGTTAAATATCTTCTCAAATTTAAAAAACTCTTTCCATGTCTCACTTAAAGAGAAAGGGCGGTCTGATATTATATGAGAAATAATATTTATGATAAAACCCTGAGACAGATTTAATATAATGATCCAAATAGGAACACAAAGAAAAAATAAACCGGCAATAATAAATATACCCACTTCATGCTTATTGTCGCCAAAGAACAAGAAAATCAGATAGGCTAATATAAATAAAATATATGGTATGTAAGCTATAGCAGTAATACCACATAAGACTTTAAAATTTTTTCTGTAAATTCCTATAGACTTATCCAGTATATCCCCTATACCCATAGATGCAAAAGGAGAGATACCCGGAGACTGTGTATCCAAATAATTTTAACCTCCAGCTCAACTATCACTGTTCAGCAGTCAGCTTTTATGGGTATTACATAAAAATCTACATAATCAGGATTCATAGATTTAGTACGGCAACAGGTAAGTTAGTATCCGTCTTACAAGCCTGTCCCTGTCCGGACTCTTCCGCAAAATCTATGATCCTGTTACAATGAAATCTGTTATTACAGTAATCTACAGTTTTGCATTTATTTAAGTTATAATTTTCTCCTTTGATGGCATATCTTTTGCTCCAGAGCCCGGACAGGGACAGATGTATATGTTTAAAGTTTTTGAGACACTTTTTTACCTGGAGCTGTAGTTAGCCAATAGCTAACTGCTGAACGCTAATTATAGTTAGTTTCATAACAATCCATAATTAAGAACCTCGTAATGCGTAAAGCGTGATGCGTGAGATTAACCCATTACGCATTACGAATTATTTAAATTCTAATAAGTTATGAAATATACTATATTATAATACCAGATTCCAGGTAAAAGAACAAATAGGATTTTATACTTGAAAGAATTAAAGTAATTACAATGTCTTAAAAGGGATTTATTCTCTTAATAGAGAATTGAAGAGATAACTTTTTGCAATTTAAGGAGAAATAATATGAGTAATAACGGAAAAACATCTTTTAAGATTATTGTATTTTTCATCTGTGGTACTGCAGCTCTTGGAGGGCTTTTATTTGGTCTCGATCAGGGTTTTATTGCAAATTCCCTTAAAACAATCGAAGATGTATATAAACTTGACACTAAAGGTGCAGAAAATTATTCGGCAATTCTTGCTACAGGAGGTGTAATAGGTGCCCTTCTCTCAGGTATCTTTGCAAGATTTCTGGGAAGAAAGAAAAGTCTTGTTTTTGCAGGATTTATTTTCAGTATAGCATCACTTATTTCTGCTTTACTCCCTTCTATGGGTATTTTATCTGCCTGCCGTTTTTTTCTGGGTTTTGGTGTGGGAGTTGCATCTTTTATTGTCCCTTTGTATCTTTCTGAAACAGCTCCTGCAAAAATTCGCGGTTCCATGGGAACATTGTTTCAACTTTTAATAACAGTTGGTATTTTCTTAATTTCTATAAGCAATGTAATGATTGCCCGATGTTTTACCGAACCAAGAACAGCTCTGGCACTGATGTTTTTAACAGTAACCTTCTTTGCAGTTTTAATGTTCCTAGGCAGTATAATTTTACCTGAAAGCCCGAGATATCTTATGCTTAAAGGGAAAAAAGACAAAGCCATTGAAGTCTTAACTAAAACTTTAAATACAAAGGAAGAAGTTGACTTTGAAATTCAGGAAATTGAAAAGACTCTCGAAAAAGAACCGGGAGTAAAGATAGGAGTTATATTCAAAGGATACTTTTTAAAAGTGCTTCTAGTAGGTGTTTTTCTTCAGGTATTCCAGCAACTTGTAGGAATAAATATGATGATCTATTATGCTCCGAGAATATTCGGCTATGCAGGAATAGCAGGGCTTATTGGAATGATGACTGTTCCTACAGTTAATATGCTTTTCACCTTTCCAGCTATTCGACTTGTGGAATACTGGGGAAGAAAGAAATTATTATATGTTGGTGCCCTGTGTATGTTGATTACAATGATTGCCGCAGGTATTGCTTTTAGCGGAAAAGTTCAGATTAAACAGAATGGTATAGATAAGTTAAAAAATAAAATTACAGCTATTGATAAATTAACTCCATTGATGAATAACGAATTTTCCGAGAAAGATCTGACGATTAAGATAAAAGAATTAGGATTTACAGAAATTGAGATTAAGGAAATTTTAAACCAGACAGATAGAGATGCAACATCGAAAACAATTTTAATTATCTCTATTATTGTATATATTTTCGGTTTTGCTGTTTCCTGGGGACCTGTTGTATGGCTTGTATGTTCGGAAATCTTCCCCCTTGAAGGCAGAGAAGTAGGTATGACAATAACAACTATGGTAAACTGGACCTTTGCAGGACTGGTAATGAGTAATGCCCTTACTTTTATGCAGGTTTTTGGTAATGCTTCAATTTTCTTTCTCTTCTCAGTATTCTGTATATTGTCTATAGTTTTTGTAGCACTCGTTGTTCCTGAAACAAAAGGCATTACTCTTGAACAGCTGGAATTGAATTTAAAAAGTGGGAAAAAATTGAGGGATATTGGTTATAAAGCAGAATAATGGTTGTAATACGTGAGACGTGAGATGACATCTGGTCTTTTTACGTCTCACGCCTCACTTTTCACTTCTTCAATTGCAACAACTTCTTACCATATTCCAGTTCATCTAATTTTAAAGCCTTAACTAACCTTGTAATCATATTAATTTCTATATCACTTATATAGCTCTTATCCTTTGGATCCTTTGAAGATGAAGCCACCATATATATACCTGAAGCCAGAATATTCTTAAGTTTTATCTTTCTGTCACTATCCATTAAATCAATGTGATAATTAATAATCTCCACTACATCATCAAAATAAGAAAAAGCATCTTCTTCAAGTTTCTTTATAACAAATTCGAAATAGCCTTCCGGATCTTCTGCCTTTTCTACTGCTAACATATCAGCCAGATCATGTTCATACACATCCAGTGTCATAGTTTCCTGAAGAGATAGACGTTTATCAACAGTTCCAACTAAAATAAGAGGCATTGTTAATATCTGTATAATATGCTTCTCTGACAGTTTAAATTTAGCTATTTTTTCAAGATATTCTTCCTTTGTCATAATATTTATTCTCTCCTTGTATTGAAAATTTTTCACAATTTCTTCTTTACTATTTTTAGCATCAAT
The DNA here is from genome assembly GCA_022704525.1 of Bacillota bacterium. Lineage (GTDB taxonomy): Bacteria > Vulcanimicrobiota > SpSt-956 > SpSt-956 > JAKJGF01 > JAKJGF01. Next base: position 5,477 of record JAKJGF010000251.1, read on the forward strand.
ATAATCGGGTTCAATTTCTAATACTCTATCATAACAGTCAAGTGCTTTTTTGTATTCTCCCCCGGTTTGTAATATATAGCCCTTCATATACCAGGCACCGGCAAATTCCGGATCAATCTCCAGAGCTCTATCAAGAGATTTAAGAGCTTTCTTATCTTTACCCAGTTTATGCAGTGAATATCCCCTGCCATTCAGGGAAGTTACCGTTCCGGGCTCAACTGCTAATATCTTATCAAAATAATTAAGAGCTTCTTTATATTTACCCAGATTATTTAAAGACCATCCCATATTATTCCACAGATCCAGATTATCTGGTTTAACTTCAAGAGCGGCTCTGTAACATTTAATTGCTTCTTCATACCGCAGCAGTTTATCCAGAACACATCCTTTATTAAATAATACTTCTCCATCGTCAGGATCAATCTCCAGAACCTTATTGAAACATTTAATTGCTTCTTCATAATTTCCCACTTTATCTAAAGCACAACCTCTATTATACAATGCTTCCATATCATCAGGATCAATCTCCAGAATTTTATCATAACAAAAGGCTACTTCTTCAAAATTATTTAGTTTCTCCAGAGCCCATATCCTGTTATACCAGATATGACTATTGTAAGGTTCTTTCTCTAAAGCTTTTAAAAAACAGGTGACAGCTTCTTCATAATTTCCTAAATAATATAAAGCCAATCCTTTGTTATTCCAGGGGTTTTTATAGGTAGGTTTATCCTTTAAACCTTTAAGGTAAGTTTTTACACTGCTTATTTTACCGGGTCTTCTATTATACCAGGCATAGGAATTCTTTGGATCAAGTTTTAACAGTTTATAATAACATCTTATAGCTTCTTTATGTTTTCCCTGAGCTTTTAAGATATTACCTTTTATCTTCCAGATTTTAGCATCTTTAGAGTTAATATTCAATACCTTATCATAACATCTCAGGGCTTCTTTATATCTGCCGCGAGACTTTAAAATACTTCCTTTCATCTTCCAGGTTTTAATATCTTTAGGATTAATCTTCAGAGCTTTATTATAACAATCTATGGCTTCTTTATATCTTCCAAGACCTTTTAAAATATTGCCCCGGATCTTCCAGGTTTTAGCATCTTCAGGTTCAAGCTCTAAAGCTTTACTGTAACATTTCAGGGCTTCTTTATAT
>JAKJGF010000252.1 GCA_022704525.1 Bacillota bacterium
TAAGTGAAACGAACGAAGTAGACAGATTTTTACATCCTCTCAAGTTTTCAGGATCGGCTTTTCTCTTATCTAAACTATGGAAGTTTTTTTTTTCTGAGACCTCCTTCTGGGATAATTTCCTGGTTTATGAAGTAGATAATAAAATAGCAGGTTTTATGGAGATATTTTCTCCCGGCAGTAAGGCATATCAATTTTTTATAAGGAATTTTGTAATTTCCCGTGCTTTCCGTAATAGAGGTTACGGATCTGCTTTTTTAAAGGAGATAATAAAAAGATTTTCCTCTTCCGGAGGAAGGGAAATTTTTCTTGAGGTCAGACATGATAACAGGGCTGTTAATTTTTATAAGAAATCCGGTTTTATTAATATAGCTTCCAGATATTATATGACTTTATTAAAAGACAATGAGAAGTTGGAGAAAGAAAAATCTCCGGGGTTTAGATCCTGGAACCATAGTTCTGATCGGGATAAATTGAATGACCTTATGGAAGGTTCGTCCATGGTGGCCTTAATTAATCTCATACCATTTTTCCCCAGGTGTAATTATATAGATCATTATCTGGATAATTTATTTTTTAAATTGAAAAGACAGAGACTGGATGTATATGTTTTAGAAAATGATAAAAATTTTCAGGCCTATGGAGTTATTTATTCTTACTTTAAACATAATAAAGCCCTTCTGGAAATTATTTTTAATCCGGGTATTTCACATACAGTAATTGAGGATTTTTTAAAGGCTATAATTGATAGAATAAAACCGGAGACAAATATATTGTTTTCTTTTATGGATACACAGAAAGTAGCCGGGTCTGTTTTTAAAGAACTGGGAGGAAGCCCTTACAGGGAAAATATTATTATGAGATTTGCGAGTAGTGATTAGAAAGGAGACAGGTATGCTTACTCTGTCAGAAGTAGAATATGTGGCAAGCCTTGCGTGCCTTGAACTTACTGAAGAAGAGAAAAAAATCTTCTCTCAGCAATTAGGTGAGATTTTAGACTTTTTCAGGCAACTTGACATACTGGATACGGAGGGAATAGAACCTGCCTTTCATTCAATTCCCTTAAAGAATGTCTTTCGGAATGATATTAAAGGTAATTCTATTGAACATGAAAAAGCACTTTCCAATGCGCCTCAGAGAGAGGGAGAGTATTTTAAAATTCCAAAGATTATAGGTGGTGGAGAGTGAAAGGAGGCTTAATTACTTGGAATCATTATATAATTTTACATCATATGAACTCAGAGAAAAATTATTTAAAAAGAAAGTTTCCTCGGAAGAAGTAGTAAAGAGTATATATGAGAGAATTGAAGAAAAAGAAGAAAAGATAAAAGCTTTTCTCTATCTGTGTAAAAAAGAGGAGGTACTGGAAAAAGCAAGAAGAGTAGATAAAAAAATCGCCCTTGGTGAAGAAGTGGGAAAACTTGCAGGTATTCCTGTGGGAATAAAAGATAATATGTGCGTAAAGGGTATACCTGCCACAGGCGGATCTAAAATACTGAAGAATTTCATTCCACCCTATAATGCCACAGTCATAGAAAAGTTACTCCAGGAGGATGTTATTATAATGGGTAAGCTTAACTGTGATGAATTCGCCATGGGTTCATCTAACGAAAATTCTGCCTGTTATCCTGTAAGGAATCCCTGGGATTTAAATAGAGTTCCAGGGGGCTCCAGTGGAGGATCTGCTGCGTCTGTGGCAGCTTCGGAGGTAATTCTTTCTCTTGGAAGTGATACAGGCGGTTCTATCAGGCTTCCTGCATCTTTCTGCGGGATTGTGGGGATAAAACCCACCTATGGCAGAGTTTCAAGATATGGCCTTATAGCCTTTGCTTCATCTCTCGATCAGATTGGCCCCCTTTCAAAAGATGTAAGAGATGGTGCTCTTATGCTTGAAGTAATATCCGGTTATGATAGACGGGATTCTACATCTGTAAATATGGAAGTTCCTCCCTATCTGTCTCTTTTAGAAGAGGATGTTAAAGGTTTAAAGGTGGGTATACCGGAGGAATTAACAGGTGATGGCATAGACGAAGATATAAGGAAAAGACTTTCTGAAGCAGTTGTTCTCTTTGAAAAACTCGGTGTAATATGTGAGACAGTTTCCCTTCCAACTCTCTCTTATGCCCTTCCTGTTTATTATATTATCTCTTCTTCTGAAGCAAGTTCAAATCTTGCCCGTTTTGACGGAGTAAGATATGGTTATAGAGATTTTACCGGTGAAGATATTTTCTCTATGTATAAAAAAACCAGAGGGAAAGGTTTTGGGCCCGAGGTTAAAAGGAGAATTATGCTTGGAACCTATGCCCTGAGTGCAGGATATTATGATGCCTGTTACTTGAAAGCCCAGAAGGTGAGAACCCTTCTTAAAAGGGATTTTGAAAGGGTCTTTAAGGATTTTGACGCATTACTTTCTCCTGTGGCACCTACCACGGCGTTTCTCATAGGTGAGAAAATAAAGGATCCCCTTAAAATGTATCTTACTGACATATGCACAATTCCCGTTAATCTTGCAGGTCTTCCTTCAATATCCGTTCCTGCAGGCCTTATAAAGGGTCTTCCCGTGGGATTACAGATTACAGGCAGAATCTTTGAAGAAAGTACCATATTACGTCTGGCCTATTCTTTTGAACAGAATTCAGGGTATCATACAGTTTCAGTTAAATATTCCCGGCAGAAACCTGAAGAATCCAATTATTAAATTCATCATTACAGGAGTAAAAGCAGTGTAAGCTGTATTTCAGGGTCCCTTTGAAGAAATAAATAAACAGTATAATACTCACTATAAAGGATATTATAGCAAAGCCCGTGTATATTAAGTTTGTTATCATGGTTATAAATTCTGATCTGAGGTGAAAGCTGATGTCTTATTACACAATTATAGGTCTTGAAGTTCATGTAGAACTTCTTACAGAGACAAAAATGTTCTGTTCCTGCTCTACAAAATTCGGTTCTCTGCCAAATAGTAATGTGTGCCCTGTCTGTCTCGGACTTCCCGGTGTTTTACCTGTAATAAATAAAAAAGCCGTGGAATATCTTTTAAAGGTTGCTCTTTCCCTTGACTGTAAAATTCCTCATCGTTCAAAATTTGACAGAAAGAACTATTTTTATCCTGATATGCCCAAGAACTATCAGATTTCCCAGTATGATTTACCTCTTTCTCAGGATGGCTTTCTGGAGATAGAAATAGATGGGAATAGAAAGAAAATAGGTATTGAAAGAATACATCTGGAAGAAGATACGGGAAAATCCATTCATACAGGAACTATTGATAAATCTCTCTATACACTGGAAGATTTTAACCGTGCAGGTGTGCCTCTTCTGGAAATAGTGAGTAAACCTCATATGTCTTCTCCTGAAGAAGCAGGTGAATATCTTAAAGAACTGAGGGCAATTCTTTTCTCTCTCGGCATCAGTGATTGCAAAATGGAAGAAGGTTCTCTTCGCTGTGATGCAAATATTTCTGTTAATAAAGAAGATTTTCCCGAATTATCCAGAAAAGTGGAAATAAAGAATATGAATTCCTTTAAAAGTGTTCAGAAGGCTCTTTTCTATGAGATTAAAAGACAGACTGAAATGATAGAGAGGGGAGAAGCTATACAGCAGGAAACCAGAGGATGGCTTGAAGAGGAGGGTAAAACCATTTTTATGAGAGGTAAAGAGATGGCCAATGATTACAGATATTTTCCCGAACCTGATCTGCTTCCTCTGGAAATTGACAGAATCTGGCTTGAAGAGATAAAAAATACCATTCCAGAGCTTCCCCGGGAGAAAAAGAGACGCTTTGTGAAAGACTATAATATCTCAAACTATGAAGCAACTGTATTATGTGATAATTTTGCCCTGTCGAAGTTTTTTGAAGAAACGGTAAGGATCTACGATAAGGCCCCGGTAATTACTAACTGGCTTTTAGGAGATATATCTAAATATTTGAATGCAGAAAACCTGGAGATAACTTCTACGAAACTTACACCTGAAAATCTTTCAGAAATGCTTTCTCTTATAGATAATAAAGTAATAAGCGGTAAAATAGGAAAAGACATAATAGAAGAAATGCTCCGGAGTGGAAAGAAGGCAGAAAAAATAGTTCAGGAAAGAGGACTTCTTCAGATCAGTGATGAAGAAGTCCTTTGGAATCTTATAAGAAAGGTTATGGATGAAAATTCTGATGCAGTAAAGGAATATTTAAAGGGTAAGACTAAAGCCCTTGGATATCTTGTAGGGCAGGTTATGAAACAATCAAAAGGTAAAGCAAATCCGCAGATTACTAACAGTATCATTTTAGAGGAATTGCAGAAAAAAACAGGTGAAGCTTAATGAGAAAATTCTGTATTTTTTTAATTTTTCTTTTAATTTTGAGTCCTGCCCGGTCATCTGATGCCATATCAAAACTGGAGATATATCCGAGACCTGTGGAATTTTCTCAGGGGGATACTTTTTTTCTCCAGGCTGTTGGAAGAAATGAAGAAGGCAAGGTATTACCTCTTCTTATGGTTTTCTGGTCTGTTGAACCAAAGGAACTGGGACGTTTTTCTTCTATAAATACTATAAAAACTAGCTTTACTGCCGAAAAAAAAGGTAAGGGTAAATTAATTCTTCGCTGTGAAAATATTACCTGTGAAGAAGATATTATAATTTATGATACATTTCCGCCATATAATGATATATGGCCAGTGAGGAAAGGTGAGATGTGAGACATAATAAATCCCTGTGTTTGTCCCCGGTCGAACTATGTCCCCATCACGCATCACGCATCACGAATTGAGAGGAGAAGATTTTTATGAACTTTAAGACAATCATAGCATTTATATTAATATTCTTTCTAACTTTCCATATTTCTTATAGCCAGGAAAGCTCTGCCAATGTTCCTAAACTCGAAAATCGTCAGGAAGCGGAAGGGCATTTTCAGGCGGGTAAAAAGGCAATGCAGGAAAATAAAGTAGAGGATGCTCTTGGAGAATTTAAAAAAGCGATTGAATTTGATCCCACTTATAGTGAACCCTATTTATATCTTGCAGAGGTACATTTTTTTATATCTCAGAGGGAGACTATGGCTGCAGTGGATGCTTTGGAAACAGCTTTAGATCTTGATCCCAATAATGCATTGGGTTATCATCAACTTGGTCTTATATATTACAGTCAGGGCTATTTTGAGGACAGTCTGGATTTTTTTTATGCTGCTACCAGATTTGCTCCTGATAATGCACAGTTTCATTTTGATCTTGGTATGGCCTATGGGAAGACCGGTAAAATAGATCTTTCTATTATGGAATTAAATACAGCCTTTGAACTTGCTCCAAAGGAACATAGAATACCCGGCGAACTTGGTTTAATGTATCTTTCTGCAGGTAACTTTACGAGAGCTATTCAGTCATATCAAAAAGCTATTACCCTGTCTCCCAATGTGGCAGAATATCATGGTTATCTGGGCTTTTGTTATCTGAATACCAATAAACCGGAACAGGCAATTCTGGAATATCAGAAAGCCATAACCCTGTCTCCCAAGAAGTCGACTTTTTATAATGAACTGGGATATGCTTATGAAAAGCAGAATAAATATAAATATGCTCTCGAACAGTATCTAAAAGCTTTAGAACTTTCACCGGATGATGTAACATATCTCCGTAATGTAGCTATAGTTTATGAAAAACTCGGTGATTTCCCTAAAGCTGAAGAAGCTTATTTGAAAATAGTAAAGATAATACCGAAATCTTCTATAGATTATGATAATCTGGGTTATTTTTACTATAAACAGGGTAAATACACGGAAGCAGTTGAACAGATAGAGAAGGCTATAAATCTAAACCCTGATGTGGCGGAATTTTATATAGATCTTGGGGGAGCTATGACTCAGATGTCTAAGATTGATGAAGCTATGAAGGCTTTTTCGAAGGCTATAGAACTGAAACCCGATAGTCCTCTGCCATATAATTTAATTGGAAAGTGTCTCTGGAAGTCAGGTAAGAAAGAGGAAGCCCTCCGGTATTTTCAGAAGGCAGCCGAATTTAGGAGTGATACTTCTGTTTATCTTATAGATTATAGTGAAGCTCTTTTTTATATGGAAAAGCCAAAAGATGCTGAGAGAATTCTTCTGAAGGTAATTGAAATAGAGAAAGATAACGCAGGTGCTTACTGCCTTCTTTATAGGATTTATATATTTCAGAAACGAACAGATGATGCCGAGAGGGTAAAAAGTAAGCTCAAAGATATAGGTGTTGATGTGGAAAAAGTTTTAAAATCTTCTGAAGATATGAAGAATAATCCTGAAAACAAATAGAAGTAGAATATATTATACAGTGAGCAGTGAGCAAATTTGCTCACTGCTTTATTTATAAAAATATGTCAAAATATGTTTTATTTTGTTATTTTTTGTTACGAATTGTTGGAGTTTTTATTTGAATTTTAAACCTGAAATTCAGCTGGAAGTTTAACCTTTGAAATTTTATTGGCTCCTTAAACCTTAGTACCGCAACAGGCAGGTTAGCATCCATCTCACAAGTCTGTCCCTGTCCGGACTCTTACGCAAAATCTATAATCCTGTTACAATGAAATCTGTTATTACAGAATATACAGTTTTGTATTTATTTAAGTTATAACTTTCTCCTTTGACGGCATATCT
>JAKJGF010000253.1 GCA_022704525.1 Bacillota bacterium
GGAAATCTTTTCGGTTAGAAGCGATTAAAGCCAGTAAAGTCTCTATAATTTTAGCTTTGATTTTAACTTTTATCTGGTTTACAATATTATTTAATACATTTATTTCTCTTTATTTAATAGTTATAATAGGTATTATAGTCACAGGTATTTTATTTATTACAGTGTCAAAACTGGAATAAATTGCAGGTTAGGAGGGGTAATATTTGAGTTCTTTTGATGGAGAATCGACTAAAAAACGTGAAGAAGAGCAACTTAAAGGTATGACTCCCAGTGTAATAATTGGTCTGGGAGGAACAGGTAAAAGAGTAATAATGCAGATTCGCAAAAAGATTGTAGAAGAACATAAAAGCCTGAGTAATATGCCGATACTTGCTTTTCTGGTTTTAGATACAGATGAAGAGATAGTTCAGCTTGCGGGACAGGAGTCAAAGGTACTGATGAGCTCTATAGAGTTACAACCAAATGAAGTAATTCATGCAACTATAACCGGTACACAGGAATTAAGTGCTAATCTCCATCTTTATCCTCATATATCTGACTGGCTTGATCCTTTTGTTCTTGCTACAGGTGATTCCAGCCATGGTGCCAGAGCAATCAGAGCTTTAGGAAGACTGGCTTTCTTTTTAAATTATCCCATTATAAATAATGCTTTTGAACAGGCCAGACACAGGGTCAGTATCGTCGATAACAGACCTTTTATGGAAAAAAGAGGTATAGTGGTAGATCCTGGAATAAATGTATATGTTGTGGGTTCTCTCTGTGGTGGAACCGGAAGCGGTATGTTCTTAGATATTTCTTATATGGTGAAATATCTTCTTCGTAATGAATCTGTTTCAGAAAGAATAGGATATCTTGTTCTCCCGGGAACCTTTGAAGGAATCGGGCATCATATAAAATCAAATGCCTATGCAGCATTAAAAGAATTAAATTATTATTCAAGAGGAAATCCTTTTCCCTTCAGAGCTGAGATTAATACAAAGGCAGATTTACCTCCTCCGCCCTTTACATATTGTTATCTTGTTAGTAATCGTAATGAATGTGTGACTTTTCAGACACCTGAAGATTTATTTTGTATGATTGCACATAATATATTTCTGGATTTTACATCACAGTTTGCTCAACATAAGAGATCTATTAGAAATAATATAGGGGCATTGACTGTTCAACCTGATGAACTTGGATGTCCTCAGAATTATATGACTTTTGGTCTTTCTTCTGTATATTTTCCAAGAGAAAGGGTTATGAATGCCTGTTCTTACAGACTTGGTAAAAATGTAGTAAAATTCTGGCTTAAACCGACTGACACCTATGTTCCTATGGATGATTTTCTGGAAAAATTTCTTATTAATAATCGTCTTATGGAGAGTCAGAAGAAAAAGATACATCATATATTACCTGCTATTATGGTGGCCAATGCTGCTGCCAACAGAGACTTTAATCAGGAAGTAACGAGATGGGCAGGAGAGTTAGAAAAAGCTATGCGTGAAGTTCCATCTCAAAGTCTTCAGAGTAAGCTTAAGAGCTTTGACGAGAGTTTTAGTAAGAAGTTTTTCGATGCCCATCCTGATCCAAAGGAATGGGGCGATTATTTTGAGAAAATGTATGAGAATACCCAGAAGTTAATAGAAACTCAGGGGAAAGTCCTTGAAACCAGAATTCAAGAAATGGTAGAAGATACCAATATGGGACCCGATTTTACGAGGCAGTTTCTTAAAGCACTTTCTGAAGAATTTGAGACTTATATATCTACCTTTACTCAGGAACGGAATCAATTAGAACCATTGAAACAAAAGATGCAGGATGCCAAGTTGAAGGTACTTGCAGGTATAAAAGAACATGTTCAGGCTCCTTTCATGTTTTCCAGAGGAGAGGTTCTTAAAAAAGATGTAAAAGATTTCTGTAATGAAGGTATTAAATATTATAATAATCTTTTGATGGTTAAATCCAGAGCAATGGCAATAGTTTTTTGTGAAGAAATAAATAAATTGATAGATAAACTGATTAAGGACTTGGAATTGTTTATAACAAAACTGGAGTCCCTGGTAGATGAACTGTCACAGGGTGAAGAAACCTTTGTAAATGATACTACAGGACTGATAGTTAATGGATTATTAATTTATGAACGATCTGATGTAGATGATTTTTATCAGAAATCTGTTGGACCGGAAACAGTAATCTATGTTTCTACACAGTTATTAAATGAGTTTAAATGTAAGCTTTATGCCCTTCGGAGCAGAGACTGGTCTCCTATAAGAATACTGGAAATTCTTCTTAATACCTGTAGATCTCCTTTTAAAGAAGTGAGAGAAACTTCTGTAGTAGCAAGATTTTTTGCTAAATATATTGATAGTAACAAACAACAGAATTCAATTAAGGATATTTATGAACGGTCTGCTCCTTTCCTGAATTTTCAGGTGCCCTTAAATGGTTATAGAGATCTACCACAGAAAAAGCAAAATCTTATAGGTATTTATGAGGGGAATAATCCCACTACTGAAGAGTTTCAACAGATACAACCTTTACTTGTTAAAGCCGGTAAAGGTATAAACCTGGGGCTGAATGTAAAACCCATTCCGGAGAAAAGTGAGATACTCTTTACAAGGGAAGAAGGCGCTTTTCCGTTAAGAAGAGTTGCTATGATGAAAGATTTCAGAGATGCTTATGAATTTTACTTAAAACAACCAAATCAGAATCCTTTACATATAATGAAGAATTATCAGATTTTAACTGATATTTTCCCTCTTGATACTGTAAAGCTTGAACAATCCAGGCTGGTTTATTTCCTTGCTTCACATCATGTGCTTGGTTATTTAAGACCTGATGAAGAGAATCCATTTCTTATAAAGTATAATTTCAGGGATATAAGCAGTGGTTTTATGGACTGTAAAATACTTGGAGAAACCGAACAGCAGGTAATTAATACATTATATGTAGAAGATGATATAAGGAAAGAGATTCATAAGAAGATCCAGAATGAAGTAACTGTAGCTCAATCCAGTCTGGCAAAGAAAAAAGAAATCTGGATGAGAATGAGGGATCATCTTGATTATATAAGAGATAAAGGCCATCCTGACTGGCCTCTTTATACTAAACTGGTTAAGGATTTTACTGTGGAGAATAAATTGTATGATCCGTCTTTCGAAGAGGGTTCTTAGCCTTATTATAGGAATTTTATTTTTATATATAATTTTCTGTTCAACTTCTGTTGATGCACAGAAAATATTTCTTACTCAGGATGATATACTGACTTTGAACAGGATTGATATACTGGCTTATCCAACGGTATTTCTTAATGTTATAGTAACAGATAAAGCAGGAAATCCTGTAGAGGGACTTGGTATTAGAGATTTTAGTGTAAGTGAAAATGGTGTGCAGCAAAAATTAGATAGTGTTATAAATTCTTCACAGAAAGATGAGCCAGTTCTTGTGATGCTCACTATGGATGCAAGTGGAAGTATGGGAAGTCAGACTATAATATATTATGAAAATGGGTCTACTAAAACTACGAGGCCTATGGATGATGCAAAAGATGCGGCGAAGAATTTTGTTTCTACCCTGAAATCAAAGGATCGTGTTATAGTTTCAGGTTTTGCTAATTACTGGGTACCATTAAATGAACCTACGGAAGATAGGGCAGTTATAATAAATTCTATAGATAAGCTGGAAGCGGAGGGAGGAACAGCTCTTTATCAGGGTGTGGCAGAATCAGTTAAACTCCTTAAACAGATGGAAGGAAATAAAGCGGTAATTGTTCTGTCAGATGGGAACGATACTTCTGGACGTGTAACATTACAGGAGTGTTTAACCGAAATAAATGGGTCAGGAGTACCGGTATTTACCATAGGACTTGGAAGAGATATTGATGAAAAAACTCTTTTAGATATTTCTCAGTCAACAGGAGGAAGGTATTTTAAAGCACCTGATTCATCAAAATTAAAGGAAATCTATGAACTTATAGCAAAGCAGTTACAGAAACAGTACTGGTTAAGATATAAAGTTAAAAAGTCTCATCCCATCGGTTCACAGGTAAATGTTACAGTAAGCAGTATGTCACCTTCTATAAGGGGTGTTAGTTCTTTGATTTATATTACTCCGCCTCAGTTAATAAAAAGGATTATAGAATTCAGTATTGGATTGATTGCTATAATTTTGTTAACTGTTATGTTCTTTCATCTTTTCTGGAAAGGCTTTGGTTTTGACCCTGTTATATCAAGTTATATAAGTATATTAATTTCAATATTCCTGGCAGTCGGATTATTTACATTTTTATTCCTGGGAGTTTTTGTTTATTACAAAATGACTCTTCAGGTATTCCTGACACTGGGCATATTATCTATATTAGCTGTAATATTTGTAATCTGGAAAATTAAAGATTATGCTTGATAACATTATTATTTTGAGGAGGTGAATTCTGGTTTTAATTTTAAACCAGAAGAAGATGGCTAAAAAAGGTAAATCAAAAAAAGATAAAAAAAGAGGAAAAGCTGGAAAAGCTAGTGAACAGGAATTAACTGAGAATTTACAAAAAACTGAGGAGGATGTATCTTCTGAAGAATCTTCACAGGGTGAAGGTGTGTCTACTGAACCTGTAGAAGAAGCACCTGTAGAAGAAGCACCTGTAGAAGAAGCACCTGTAGAAGAAGCACCTGCAGAAGAAGCACCTGTAGAAGAAGCACCTGCAGAAGAAGCACCTGCAGAAGAAGCACCTGCAGAAGAAGCACCTGCAGAAGAAGCACCTGCAGAAGAAGCACCTGCAGAAGAAGCACCTGCAGAAGAAGCACCTGCAGAAGAAGCACCTGTAGAAGAAGTACCTGTAGAAGAAGTACCTGTAGAAGAAGTACCTGTAGAAGAAGTACCTGTAGAAGAAGAAATTCCTTTAATAACTCTGGCAGAAAAAGTAGCTGCACCGGTAGAAGAAGAAGCTGAACTATTAGAAATACCGGAAGAAGCACCTGTGGGGAAAGATGAAGAAGAAGTCAGAATATGTGTACATTGTGGCAAAGAAAATCGTGGTAAATCTAAATTTTGTACTTCCTGTGGCAAATCTGTCGAAAAAGAAGTTGAACTCCCCGGAGAAAAAGTAATTTATGCAGATCTTATAATTTATGATAGTAAGGGTAACAGTAAAAGAGTTTCTCTGTTAAATGAACACATAACAGTTGGTAGAGTAGATCCACTTGCTCAGATATATCCTGATATTGATCTTACATTCTTTGATTCTGAGCAGATTGTATCCAGAAGACATTGTGAAATCTATCAGAAACCTCTCGGACAATATTTTCTGGTGGATATTGGTAGTTCTAATGGTACCTTTTTAAATCGAAAAAAGATACAAAAAGGTGTAAGCCTGCTTATAAATGATGGAGACGAAATTCATTTTGCAAAGACCAGAACTATTTTCTATCAGTCTTTGGATTAATAATTTTTAAATACTATTGACACAATGAGTTTTTGTATGTATAATGTTTTGGTTGTAAGAATTTTTACAATCCACGCCGCGGGGTGGAGCAGTCAGGTAGCTCGTCGGGCTCATAACCCGGAGGCCGCTGGTTCAAATCCAGCCCCCGCAAGTATAATGAACTTTTACAGGGATACGTTGAGTATCCCTGAATTTTTAGGAGGTACTATTGATGATTGATCTTTCTATTAATGAGGAGCAACTTAAAAAAACTATTCAGCGAGCCAGGGAAAGGAACATAATTATTCCTACATTTAAACAACACAGGGATCCATCTCTTGTTCCGGATAAGATTAAAGATAAACTTAAATCAATTGGTTTATGGGATATAAATCCTTATAATTTATTCAGAATAACCTGGAAAAATGAACCGACTTCGTCAGGAGGACTTTTTGGTGATGTTCATTTTCTCGAACTTCCAAAAGAAATTACAGGTGTAGATGCAAGAATAATTGCTCTTATTGGAAAATGGTTTCCTACAGGTGCCCACAAAGTAGGAGCTACGTTTGGTTGTCTTGTTCCAAGGCTTGTTACAGGACAGTTTGACCCTACAAAACACAAAGCTGTATGGCCATCTACAGGAAATTACTGCCGTGGCGGTGCCTATGATGCTGTTTTACTTGCCTGTGAATCTATAGCAATATTACCCGAAGAAATGAGCAGGGAAAGATTTGACTGGTTAGCAAATGTTGCAGGAGAAGTTATTGCCACATCAGGGTGTGAAAGTAATGTAAAGGAAATCTTTGATAAATGCTGGGAACTCAGAAAAACCAGAGGAAATGATATAGTTATATTTAACCAGTTTGATGAAATGGGAAATCATTTATGGCATTATTATGTTACAGGTCATGCTATGGAAGAGATATTAAATAAATTAAAATCTGAGGGAAGTAAATTTTTCGGTTCTCATCTGACAACGGGTTCGGCAGGTACTATAGGGGCTATTGATTATCTTAAGGAACGTTATCCGTCAGGAAAGCTGGCTGTAGGTGAAGCCCTTCAGTGTCCTACATTGTTATATAATGGTTATGGCGGTCACAGAATAGAGGGTATTGGTGATAAGCATGTTCCCTGGATACATAATATGAAAAATACTGATATGGTAATGGCCGTGGATGATGAAATATGTATGCATATGGTCAGATTATTTAATG
>JAKJGF010000254.1 GCA_022704525.1 Bacillota bacterium
TGACCTCCTGTACTGATTCCCTTATCTTTATAACCGGGTTTTACCTGACCTTCTGTACTGATTCCCTTATCTTTATAACCGGGTTTTACCTGACTTTCTGTACTGATTCCCTGACTGATATCTTTATAACCGGGTTTTACACTATAATCAGGCTTTATATGGCCTGACACAGTATCAAAACCGGGTTGTACTCCGATATAATCAGGCTTTACCTGAACTGATAGCCCACTGTTTAAAGGTTTTGAGATAACTTGTTCAGCCGGTTTATTCCCGGAAAGTAATTCAGGTTTTATAGAGCCAGTATCAACGGTAGTTAAAATTTTAGTAGAAAATCGAACTTCTCTTATGGTTTCGGAGAAATATTCCGGTTTCATTTGACTTTCCTGCCCGATGACCTGAGGTTTTACCAGAGTATGACCTTCTGATTTAAGTCCATGAAAAAGCCCATCTGATTTTGAATGACCCACTCTAAAGTCAGCAGGTGGTTCTAAGATAATTTTAGCAGTACTTTTAGGTGTTGGTAAATCCTCCAATTTTAACTGACCCGTTACAGAACCTTGCCAGGATTTAATCTGGTCACCTGTTTTAGTGCCATCTAATTTTAACTGACCTGAAAGAGAATCCAGGGCTGGTTTAGATATCTCACCAGATTTAAAAACATTTTCACCAGATAAAGATTTAGATACAACAGGAGTCTCACTCTGGCCGGAATTTCGATTAGCACTGCTTTTATTTTTTATCTGTTCTGAAACATTACCTGCACTGGTTTGTAAGCCATCTTTACCCTTTTCAGGCATAAAAGAGATATTACTTCTCAACTTATTCTCTGTAAAGTCAGCCATAGATTTGCTATTCAGGAAATCATCTACAAAACCTTCCATATTTTTCTTTATGGGGGAATTAGGAGGCAATTCACCGGTAACTTCACTGGCTATCTCAGATTGTACATTCAGAAATGAAGCAGAACGTTCTGGAGAAGATTTAAGATTTTCCAGTGCTTTTGGATCTCCTAATTTTTCAGAAAATTTATCTGGAGAAGATTTAAGATTTTCCAGTGCTTTTGGATCTCCTAATTTTTCAGAAAATTTAACAGAAGATTCTTTATGGTCTGTATGTAATACTGATGTTTTATCTAATTCTCCTTCTCCTGAAACAGATTGAACAGCAGTAAAAGGGTCAGTATATAATCTTATAGTTTCTTTCAATAAATCTGCACGGACCCGGGCAGTTTTTAACACTTCTGGTGAAATAACTGAAGATTTTACTTCTTTTTTCTCATTAACATCAGACTTCCTGCATGAAATCTCCTGTTTACATATCTTTGAATTTGGAGACATAAGAAAACCATCTGTAAGCAACATAAAATTCTCCTTCAATAATATATTAAAATCCTTATAATATTATATATTACTTTTTTTGACAAACAAGATGATTATGTTAATTTTTTGATTACTATTCAGCCAGTTGTTTATCAGAGATAAAATTATTTCAACCAGTATTATTAAGAAGAAGAAAAATTTTATTGTTTTTTGTCAAAAACTTTATTATAATTTATATGCTATCTGAATAGTAACCATTATATTATCATCTCCCTGTTATAAACTCTCTTCCAATCCAGGAGAATTTCCAAGAGACCCGGGATAATTAATATCCTCCTCTGTATGGGGAAATAAAAGAGATTTTTTATCAAAATCAGATAAATCCACGGATAAAATCAATGATATATCAGAAAGATCCGGTATTAAAGGTATATCTAACGAATGTAAGGTTGAAGCATTGTCTATTTTATCATCAAAATCACTGAAAAATTGATTGAGAAACTGGTTGCTCCTATTATTAAATTCATCTAAATTACTCTTACATAAGGAATTATTCGAGTAGTTCATACATTCCACTTAACCTCTGTAAAAAATATTCTTAACTTATATTTCACGCAAAATTTCTACTTGTAAAGGGATAAATAAAATTTATATTCTAAAGTGTGGAAGCAATCACAAAATGGCAGGCATCACTTTTTACCTTTTAATTTACCTGTAACCTCTATAAAATTACATGGGTCTTTAAGAGTGGCATAAAACATTTTATCTTCCATTATTTTCATATTTGTACCGAAATAATGATTAAATATTATACGAAATGTATTTACGGGAGTTATTCCTTCATATAGTTTTTCAGGAGGCTTTCCCGGCAAGTAAAAGGCATTTAATATGGCCATACGCTCTTTAAGAATCTCATAAGAAGGTTCTTTCTCATAATAAAAAGTATGATTGGGTCCATGATCACTCTGCAAAATGATTATGGGAGGAGTTTTCGAATGTTCAATTATATACTTTATTAACTCTTTTAATTTGCTTTCAAGAAAAACAGCCTGTTTCACATAATCTCTCTTATAATATTCCTGATTGGCTATATATTCATTCAGGCTGAGTTCCGACAGTTTACCACCCTTTTCATCAAATACAAAAGGAAAATGAGTTATTGTTATATCTACAAAAACAAAAAAAGGCTCATTTATTTCAGTTAATCTGCACAGAACTTTAAAAGCTTTCAAATTGCGGTATCTTATTGATTTACTAAAAGAAAATACACTGTTTCTTAATAAATAAGGAAGAAAGGTGGTGTCTATGAGGGTCTGTTCAAATTCCGATATAAAATGGCTCTGTATATATACATCAACTGCTCTGAGATCAGACTCATTATACTCAGAAGAAATGGAAACTATTTTATATCCATAGTGTTTCAAAAAATTAGCAATTTTATTATTCTGTATCAACTTATAAATAAGGTCCTTATCAATCTTAACATTTTCGGGCATGTCACCTTTTATCTCCATTATCAGATCATATAGATAGCCCATATTTAAAGATGACGGTACAGATGTTAAGGTCACAGGATAGTTGGAAAAACTGTCATCTGCTATATAAAAACCGGTTTCCTTCAGATAATTAATGAAATCACTGTTATCATAGCCATAAAATTCTCTCAAAACATCGGTTCTAGCATAAGAGTCAAGTATTATATAATATATATCAGGTGACAGAGAAATATTTTTTTCATTATTTATTTTTATACTTTCATCTTTTCGTTCTTCAAATCCTGCCTGATAAGCCTGTAATTTAATAAGATAGGGCATTATATTTAATAATACAAATGTCATAAGAGTAAGGGATATAACATTTAATATTGCAGTAATCTTATCGGATAATTCCTTGCTAATTCTCAGCAAAATATAAGAGAGCAAAATAAAAAAAATACCTGTAAGCACTAAAAGATAGATGTAATTCATTTTAATTCCCATATAAAAAATAAAATCATTCAGACGGCCAAACATAAAAAATAAAATAACAAAAAGGGAACATATTAAAGCCGACCTATTTTTATCTTTAATTATAATACCTGAAATAAACCATAATAAAAGTACCGAGAAAAAAATAATAATAAAGGGTCTGAATACCTGTTTGACAGGAGTTTTTTCCAGATTATATGAGTAAAGAAACATTACAGGATAAATGGCAAACAAAAATGGATGTAATATTAATTGTTTTTTATTCATAATAATTTACCTTATATTTAACCCTAATAATAATACGAAAAATTTATCCATCTGGCAAGCATAATTTTATATTCTCCCAATTATGATTACGTTTTAAATGAAATGTAAAATTCTTTATATTTTATGACGAAAACCTTGTTAACAGTCATAAAAAAACGTATCTCAGATTAAGAAACTAACTATAACTATTGGCAAGATAGCAGTTCTATGATAAAATAAAAGTGTATTACATATTAGAGAAAGGATAATACGGTATAAATACCGATAAATAGTCATAAAAACATGACAGACAATACTCTGGAAGACTCATCTGAAGACGAACCTCCCGGTAACCTCATACATATCTTCTGCAGGGGGGTTCTTATATGACAATCTTAACTATTCTGATAATTTCATTTTTTATACTGGTAAGTGCTTTTTATGTAGGTTCTGAATTTTCTATAGTCAGTTCACGAAAAAGCAGAATTAAACAATTATCAGATGAGGGAAATTTTCTGGCAGAACGTTTATTATCTATTATACAGGAGCCTCAGAAACTAAATCGCTATATTGCCTGTTCTCAAATAGGTATAACCCTGTCAAATCTGCTTCTGGGAGCTTATGGCCAGTCATCACTGACTGTTTATTTGACTCCTCTTATTCAAAAATGGGCATATTTCCAGGAAGGAGTAGCCTATTCTACTGCCACTGTAATAGTTCTCATAGTACTGACAGGCCTTATGCTGGTTCTGGGTGAACTTATTCCAAAATATATTGCCCTTCAGTATCCAACTCAAACTGCACTTATTACAGTTTTGCCCATGATCTGGTCAATGTCAATTTTTTCCTGGTTTATTCCTATAATCAATGGCAGTGGGATGATGGTATTGAAATTTCTCGGAAAAGGTCAGGAGAGCCATAAACATATACATTCCCCTGAAGAAATTGAACTTCTCTTTGCTGAAAGTCGTGACGGAGGCCTTCTGGAACCTGATGAACATAAACGACTGCATCAGGCTTTGAAACTCAGTATAAGGCCTGCTCATCAATTAATGGTACCCCGCCTCCATATGTTAGCCCTCGATGTGGAAACACCTCTTGAAGAGATACTAAACAAAATAACTGATAGCCCTTACAGCCGTTTACCTGTATACAGGAAATCAATTGATAATATAATCGGTATAATTCATACAAAAGATCTTATGAAGTATTACATAAACAACGGCAGTATAACGTCAATTGAAAAAATAATGAGACGTCCCCTCTTTATTCCTGATACAGTCAAAGCATATCGCCTTCTCAGTATATTAAAAGAAAAACACTCTCATCAGGCTATTATAGTCGATGAATTCGGAGGAGTAGGAGGACTTCTAACACTGGAGGATGTCCTGTCAGATCTTATGGGAGATGTAGCAGATGAATTCAAACCTGACTATCCTCATCCGGAGCAACTCGATGACGGAAGGATCAGAATTCCGGGAATTATGCTTTTAGATGAAGTAGAACAATGGCTCGGAGTTAAATGGAAGGGAAATAATGTAGATACAGTAGGTGGTTACGTGGTAGAAGTTCTGGGACATTTGCCTGTCGAAAAAGAACATGTAACCATAGAAGGTCTGGATGTGGAAATAGAAAAAATTGTACATATGGCTGTTTTCTCAATACTGGTAAAACCCCTTCAGAAGGATAAGGAAGATAATGGATAATATAATTGCTCTACTTATTATAATAGTGCTAATTCTATTAAATGCAATATTTGTAGCTTCAGAATTTGCCATTGTAGGAACACCAAGGGCTTCCATAGAACGCCGTGCATCCCATGGAGAAAGAATAGCTAAAATAATCAGCCAGATTATTCATAGCCCGAAACTTATGGATCAATATACGACTACAGGTCAGTTAGGAATTACTTTAGCCAGTCTTGGATTAGGTATGTACGGTGAACATAAAATGATAGAATGGATTGGTTATCTTTTAGAAAAAGGTATTACTCATGAGATTAGTAATTATGCCCTGGCAAAAATACTGGCAGTAACGCTTCTAACTTATCTTCACATAGTCTTTGGCGAAATGGTTCCAAAAGTAATGGCTCTTCAACAGCCAGAAGGAATAGTTTTAGTGATTACACCATTTATAATCTGTGTTCAGGTGATATTCTATCCTATGGTAAAAATTTTTAATGGTATGGGAATAGGTCTACTAAGACTCTTTGGTATCAAACGACAGATCACAGAAAATGAACATTATTATACACCAGAGGAATTAGAGTTAATTGTAAAGGAAAGTCATGAGGGCGGGTTAATCCATGCGGAATCGGCACAGGTCATAAAAGATCTCTTCGAATTCGGTGATCTTACAGCAGAAGAGGTTATGGTTCCAAGGGTTAAAATAACCGGTATTCCCTTAGATGCAGATCATTCAATATTAAAAGAAATAGTCCATACATCAATACATACCCGTTATCCTATTTATGACGGAGATCTTGACCACATTACCGGTGTGGTTCATATTAAAGATATTTTACGACGTCTAGTAAATAAGAATTCGATTCAAAGTGAAGACATCCGGAAAGTACCTTATGTCCCTGAAACATCAACAGTAGATAATGTAATTATGGTTATGCGTAAAGCCCATGCACAGATGGTAATAGTAATGGATGAACACGGTGGTACAGCAGGACTGATTACAATAGAAGACCTTTATGAAGAAGTAGTTGGAGAAATTCAGGAAGGAACAACGTATCTACCGGAAATCTATAAAGACTCGAAAGGGCTTTTTCATGTCTTTGGCACTGCCCGACTTGATAGAGTAGGTGAAAAAATGGATATAATGTTAGAACATGAAGAAGTTGACACGGTAAGTGGACTGGTTCTTACCCTACTGGGGCGCCCTCCTGAAATAGGAGATTCGGTTATTTATAAACAGATTAAATTAAAAGTAACCGCTATAGAAGGACAGGGAGTGAAAGAATGTCTTATTCGGCGAATTGAAGAACAGGAGAAAAAGTAAATTCATCTAAATTTACTACTTTGCTTTAATTACCTCATCAATTTCCTCCTGTGTAAACTCC
>JAKJGF010000038.1 GCA_022704525.1 Bacillota bacterium
CCATCCAGAATAGTGAAGGAAATGAAGAATTTAAATCCAAAGATAAAATTTAATATTTTTGAAAATAGTAAGCTTTTCCCTCATGATGAGCAATCTGAAGAATTTAATAAATTTATAATTCAGTCAACAGGTGAGAAGAAATAGATAAGAAATCAGGAAAGATGAATGATTAAGGAAAACAAAAAAGAATTGATAATATGTCTACTGGCTGTGGCCTGTTTGATTTTATCCGGCCATAATTATAATCCTGCTGCATATATAATGATGGGACTGAAAGTTTATCATATATTCCTGGTTTTATTTTTAATAATTACTATTATAGCTATGACAGGACCCTTGAAAAAATTTAAAAAATCTTTTTCATTACTGCTTATGTGGTCAGGTGGTTTTTCTCTTGTGGAGGTTATATATACTTATACTTCTTATTTACTTCCTCCTGAAGGTAGCTCTCTCTGGATGTTTATTGTAACCTTTTATCAGTATATAGGAATTATAATATTGTTTCTGGCTTTTTATAGTAATAAAGAGAGTTTTTCTAAAAGTTTTTTAAAACCCGGTAATTTGAAAGAGGAGACAAAAGTGCTGGGTTATAAAGAGGCTATACCATGGTATATGGTGGTACTGAGATTTTTTATTGCCTTTATATCCTGTTTTGTCATTTTCCTTATAATAAGAAAAGCCTGGGCAAATTGTTCCATTGCAAGTCTTAAGTTATTTATACCGATTTTGTTAGCTTCATTAAGTATAGGGCTTGCAGAAGAAATTTTATGCAGAGGAATATTTCTTGGTGTGTTTTTGCAGGAAATGAGTGAAAGGAAAGCTAATATATTACAGGCTTTTCTCTTTGGTTTGCTTCACTGGCCATCACATACCTTTTTATTTTATCTTCAAAAGGTTTTACTATTTACATTTTTAGGATGGTTTTTTGGAAGGGCAGCTATGGAAACAAAAGGCATATTGCCGTCTTTTATAATGCATTCTACTATTATAGTCGGCTTAAATGCCACAATGTATTTATTTGGCGTTCCCGCCTTTTAGAGTTTGTTATAATATAAAAATGAAGGAGTGAAGATAACTTATGAGTAAAGATTTAAAATATATTGAATTTAATGTAGAGAAGGATGTATCTACAATTATTCTTAATCGTCCTCCTCTTAATGTACTTAATATAGAAATGCTTAATGAGCTGGGAAGCACATTAAAATCACTTCAGGATACGGGGAATATAAAACTTCTGGTAATAAGTGCAAAGGGTAAGGCTTTTTCGGCCGGTCTTGATATTAAAGATCATTCACCTGAGAAAATAGAAAAATTGATATCAGTATTTCACAGAGTTTTTTATCTGCTGAATGGATTTAAAGTGCTTACTCTGTCTGTGGTTCAGGGCGAAGGGGCCTTTGGAGGGGGATGTGAGTTGGCTACCTTCTGTGATATAGTAATAGCTTCAGAAGAAGCTAAATTTGTTCAACCCGAATTAAAGGTTGGTGTAATACCTCCAATAGCAGCTATTACCTATCAAAAAATGATAGGTAAACATGGAGCCTATGAAATGTTATTTACCGGAAAAGAATATAAAGCTGCTCAGGCTGCCAGAATAGGACTTATAACTAAAGCTGTTGTTGAAGAAAAATTAGATATAGAAGTCAATAGAGTAATTAAGAAAATAACTGCCAGTAGTACTATAATACTTAAAATGCTTAAACAGGCTATGACCAGAACTGCTGAGATGAATTTTGAAGATTCATTAAAAGAAGTAGAAAGAATTTATACAAAATCACTCATAAAAACTTCTGATTTAAGAGAAGGTCTTAATGCATTTCTTGAGAAAAGAAAACCTCTATGGAAAAATAAATAATCCTTAACCTTCATTAGATTATGTTAAGAGTTAAAATAATGATTTATAGCCCACCAGAGTTAATTTTTTAAGGACAAAGTTAACTGTCAGGTGGAGGTTCATATTTTATTACAAAAGGACTTGATTCTACAGGAATATCTACAGCTACATCTTTTTTAAGAATGAGTTTTGTAGCTTTAGGCCTGCCTATAGCAGAACTGATTAATTGAGCAAGTTCATACATATCAACATGAGGATATTTCATTATTAAATCCTCAAGTATTTGATTATAGCTTTTAGATTTATTGACATGTAAATCCACTATTTCGCTTCTTATTTTGTCTTTTTCAATTTTATCCATATTTTCTATATACCTCTCCCAGTTTTTCAAAGAAATTTATATATTACTATTATCAAGAGATGATTACTAATATTAAATCTATTTTTATAAGGTCCTTGTGTTTTAAATTTAAATTATTCAATCCTTATTTTACCATAATTTTCAACTATTTCAAATAATTTTTATTAAATTTACCACTTTTATTGAAATCCTTTGCTATATATGCCTGGAGGCAATATAATTTTTTATAGAAAATTAATGAAGAAGGAATTATCCTTCTTCACATATAACAAATATTAAATGCTTAATTAGCCAGCTACTGCATCCCTCAATGCTTTGCCGGGTTGGAAAGTAGCAACTTTACGTGCAGGTATTTCTATCTTGTCACCAGTTCTCGGGTTTCTTCCTTCTCTGGCTTTTCTTTCTTTTACAGTGAAACTTCCAAAAGGAATTAACTGTACTTTTTCTCCCTTGGATAAAGCTTCTTTTATAATTTCAAAAACTGCATCTACCGCGACAGTAACGTCCTTTTTCTTCAGACATGTTTTCTCAGTAACCTTTTTGGCGAGTTCTGTTTTTGTCAAAATTAACACCTCCTTTCATATGTAGCTTTTCTTAAGCTCTGAATTATTTTTTTAAGATAATTTAACCTGACATTTTTCTTTACACACCAGAACTTAAGATTTATCAAGTATTTCCGCTTATTTTTGAATTTACCGTAGCATATTCACCATTTTCTAAAAAATTCCTTCTAAAAACCTTAAAAAATCTGGATTTTTGAATTTTTTTTATTTAAACAATGTGGCATATGAGTAATTAATTCGAATCCCTGTTCGGTAATTACTATCATGTCTTCTATCCTGATTCCTCCCCATCCTGTAAAGTAAAGACCTGGTTCTACAGTTATTACCATACCTGGTTCAAGTTTCTCATCACTTGTAGCACTTACAGAAGGGCCTTCGTGTACCATCAGACCCACACCATGCCCCAGGCTATGGCCGAACTCTTCTTTATAACCTTCTTTCTCAAATATATCTCTTGCAACTTTATCTATTTCTTTACACTCTACTCCTGGTTTTATAATGCTCAGTGCTTCTTTTTGCGCTCTTTCTACTAAATTGTAGATATATTTTTGTTTTTCATCTGCTTCTCCTATAAGTAATGTTCTCGTACAATCAGAACAATAACCATTATAAGATGCCCCATAATCTATGATTATTAGCTCTCCTTCTTTTATAATTTCATCGGATGTTTTTGCATGAGGCATAGCACCTCTGGGGCCTGAAGCAATTATTATATCAAAGCTTTCTTTAAAACCTCCAAATAACTGAATGAAGTAATTTATGTGGGCTCTTATTTCACTTTCTTTCACTCCCGGTTTAAGATATTCCATGGTTTTTTTGAAAGCTTCATCGGCAATAGAAGATGCTTTTTTGATACATTCTATTTCTTCAGGTTTTTTTATTTCCCTGAGTTTTCCTGTAAGATTTTTTGTGGGTATTAACTGTACCGAGTCAAGTTTTTTTACCATGTCCTCATAGAAAGAATAAATAATATTATCAGCTTCAAAGCCCAGAAATTTTATGTTAAATTTTTTAATTTCATTAGAGAGAAAATCCAAAGGTTTAATTTTTTCTTTCCTGGAGGATGGGAATTGTAGAACTGTAAAGTCCTTTGCTTCATTTTTAGCTCTTTCAAAATAAGTAAAATCTGTAAATAGGATAGCTCTGTCTCCTGTAATAAGAAGCCAGCCGGAATCACCACTAAACTCGCTCAAATATCTGCGATTAACTCCACTTGTTATTAAAAGAGCATCTATTTTTACTTCCTCAAATTTATTTCTTAGTTTAGTTAATTTCATCTTTCACCTCTCTAATCCTACAAGTTCTTTTAACCTCTTTACCTCTTTTGGCCCCAGGTATCTGGAGGAACCGGGTTTCAGTGGACCCAGTTTAACAGTTCCTATTTGAGTTCTCAGAAGATTTACAACTTTGTAGCCCAGAGTAGAACACATTCTTCTTATTTGTCTTTTTCTGCCTTCATAAATTTGTATTTCCAGTACAGTTTCTTTTCCTTTGGCTTTTAGAAGACGAACTTTACAGGGAGCTGTCATCCCATCTGAGAGCTCAATACCATTTTTTAGTTTCTCAATTTTTACAGGAGAGAAGGCTCCGTAAATTTTTACTATATAAGTTTTATTTACTTTATATTTTGGATGAATCAGTCTGAAAGATAGATCTCCATCATTGGTCAGTATCAAAAGCCCCTCTGAATTATAATCAAGCCTGCCTACAGGATAAACTCGAAGTTTTTCTTCGGGGATTAAATCCATTACGGTAGGTCTTTTTTGAGGATCAGAAGAAGTAGTAATATAACCTCTTGGTTTATTTACAATAAGATAAACTTTTTCTTCAGGATTTAATAATTTTCCATCCAAACAGACCTTATCTTTATCAGGATCAATTTGTATACCCTGTTTTTTTACTACTTTATCATTTACTTTGACTTTTTCCTGAGCAATTAAATTTTCAGCTTCTCTTCTTGCTGAGATTCCACAGAGAGCCAGATACCTGTTAAGTCTCATATTTATACCCTTTAAAAATTATATAAGGGGCTTAACCCCTTTATTTATATAGAATTAATAGATTATAAATGAAATTTAGAATTTTTTACTAAAGATTAAATTTCATTCCTCATTATCTTCATTTTCTGAGACAATTTTTTTATCAGACATCTCCTGTATGTCCTGAACGGGTGAGAATGCTATTTTAATTGGTTTCATCGGAGAAATAGTAGTAATTGCATGTTTATAAACCATTTGTATTTTACCTTCATTTTCCAGGAATAAGGTAAAATTATCATATCCCCGTACTATTCCCTTCAATTGAAATCCATTAACAAGATAAATAATTACTCCTACCTTTTCACGCCTTACCTGTTGTAAAAAGTTATCCTGACAGTTATTTTTAATTTTAGCCATCTATCTCTACTAGCTCAATATATTATATAATCTTTTCTCTGAGCAAGTATCTCCTTCCTTCATTTTCTATTTTTTAAGGATATTCGTTAGAACCCTTTATTTTCCTGCCAGAAAATCAAATTTATAATTAATATGCAAGGAATTTTCATTATTGTTAAATTACGAGTTTCATTGGCAATAAACTATATGTTTAAAGCTATCAGCAATCAGCTTAAGGAAAAAGCTGAAAGCTGAGGATTGATAGTTGCTAGCTAATAATAATTAATAATTTCTTTTACCATAGATTCTTTATAAAAATTATTTTTCGGTTCCATCCATATTATTTCTTTATCTTTTCGAAACCAGGTCATTTGTCTTCTGGAGAAATGACGTGTATTGCGCTTTATTAGCCTTATAGTTTCAGAAAGGGTACTTTTTCCTTTCAGATAATCTGCTGTTTCAGGGTAAGCTACTGCATCCAGAGGTGGACCTTCAAAAGAATAACCTTTAATTATAAGTTTCGAAACCTCCTCTACTAATCCCTGAAGAAACATTCTGTCAACTCTTTCTTCTATACGTTTATAGAGAATGTCTCTGGACCAGTTTATAGCAAATTTTATATTCTTAAAAGGGGGAATGTTTCGCATGGTCTGGTGTTTAGAAAGAGAAACACATGTAAACTGAAATACTTCGAGAGCTCTAATAATTCGTCTTAAATCATTTACATGTATTTTTTCTGCAGATGTTGGATCTGCTTTTGCCAGCAGATTATGTAAATAACTACTTCCTTTTTCCAGTGCAAGAGCTTTCATCTTTTTTCGAAATTCCCCGTCAGTGGGAGTAACAGGTAATAAATAACCTTCAGTGACAGCTTTTATATAAAGACCACTTCCCCCCGTCAGTATTGGTCTTTTTCCTCTTTTATAAACATCTGATATTGCTGTTAGCGCAAGTTCTTGATAATCCTTAAGGTTAAATTCTTCCTGAAGATTAATTATATCCACAAGATGATGTGGTATAATCTTTTGATCCTGATGAGTCGGTTTTGCTGTACCTATATTAAGTTCTTTATAAATTTGCCTTGAATCGGCTGATATTATTTCCCCATCTATTTCCCTGGCAAGTTCCATTGCCAGTTCTGATTTTCCTGATGCCGTTGGCCCCAGTATTACTATTAAAGGGGGATACTTTGTTTCAGTCATATCTATTCACGCTTGAACAATTTAGCCAGATCCCTTTCACTAAAGCTTATTATTACAGGTCTTCCATGGGGGCAGTAACAGTGATCAGGGGTTTTAAAAAGTTTTTTTATCAGTTCTTCCATTTCTTTTATTGAGAGTTCATCTCCTGCTTTGATTGATGCTTTGCATGCTATAGTGGCCATAATATGATTGAACATGTTTTCAAGGGAAACAGTTCTGTCTGATAGACTGAATTTTGATACGATATCTTTAAATGATTCTTCATGATTTATTTTTTCAAGCCCCGGTGGTACACCTCGCAGAAGAAAGGTATTTTCTCCAAAAGATTCAATATCATAACCAATAGTTGAAAAGAGAGAAAGATGTTCTTCTAACCAGGTTTTTTCATGAGGCGGGAAATCTATCGTTATGGGAAAAAGTAAGGTTTGGGATAGAGGCCGAGTATTTTCACTCATATGTTTTTTTAATATCTCAAAATTTATTCTTTCATGTGCTACATGTTGATCTATTAAAAGCAGAGCTTTATCAGTTCTGGCAATTATATAAGTATTTTTAAAATTTCCTATTATAACAGGATCCTCCATGTCAGGAGTTTGATTAATCAAACCCTTATAATTATGGAGGATTTTCATTTCTTTTTCCAGAGGGGATTCTTTTATGATATTTATATGAAAATCAGGTAAGTCTTCCTGATATGATATGGTACGGCCAGAGTTAAAAATTTTCTCATTCCGTAATGGGAGATTGTAATAGGCTATGGTAGTTTGACCTGAATCCCTGTTTAACCTGTCTTTAATAGTATTTCTAATTAAAGAGAATATTATCCCTTCTTTGGAAAATCTTATATCCTCCTTTGTTGGATGAATATTAATATCTATCAACTCTGGAGATATTTCAAGAAATATTATCACTGCAGGGAATCTCCCTGAAGGTATGAGTTTTTGAAAGGAATCATGAATTAATTTATAGAGAAAAACAGGTTTTACAAAACGTCTGTTTACAAACATAAATATTCGAGAACGATTGGCAAAGGTACATGATGGATGAGATATAAGCCCTCTCAGGGAGGCTTCATTACAATTACCTTCTATTTCAAGTAATCGTCCCTCTACTTCTTTACCATAAATCTGTTCTACTCGTGAGATAGTATTCGGCACAGGAGCATAGGAAAAAATTTTTTTCTGGTCACTGGAGAGGGAAAAAAAAACTTCAGGATAGGCAAGAGACATTCTTAGAAGAACTTTATTAATTGCTGCCTGCTCACTTTTAGCTGAAGAGAGAAATTTTCTCCTGGCAGGAACATTAAAAAAGAGATCCTCTACAGAGATACATGTTCCTTCAGGACAACCGGTTTCTTCATGTTCTATATATTTTCCACCTTCAACTTTAACCTTTCTACCAAGAGTTTTTCCTGCCTCTTTTGTTATAAGTTCAACTCGTGAAACAGCAGATATACTGGCAAGTGCTTCTCCCCTGAAACCCATGGAGACTATTCTGGATAGATCTTCAAATCCCCTTATTTTGCTTGTGGCATGACGCGTAAAAGAAAGCATTGCATCACCGGGACTCATACCGGAACCATTATCAATTACCTTTATTTTATTTCTACCGCCGTCTCTGAGTTCTATTTCTACTCTGGAACTCCCTGCATCCAGAGAATTTTCCACCAGTTCTTTTACAACTGAAGCCGGCTTTTCAATCACTTCGCCGGCTGCTATTTTTTCTGTAACTTCTTTATCTAAAATTTTTATTATATCAGGCATGAGTCGTGAGAGGTGAGAGGTGAGAGGTGAGAGGTGAGACGATACTGTTAATCTTCTTTTTACTTTTTTTCACTTTTCACTTCTTTTCACTTTTCACTTCTTTTCACTTTTCACCCCCTAGGTTCTGTGAGCAATCCTGTTTCTTCCACCCTTTTTTGCTTCATAGAGAGTTTCATCGGCTATTACTACCAGATCTTTTTTTGCGTCACAGTCTTCAGGGTAACTTGCCACACCGCCACTGATGGTTACCTTTACTACTTTATTACCTGCAATAAAATCATATTCTTCTACGGCCTGTCTGATTCTCTCGGCTATAAGTATGGCTTCTGTTCTATTGGTATTTATACATGTTACGGTAAATTCGTCTCCACCGTAACGACATATAATATCATTGTCTCTGGTGACACTTTTTATTAATCCACCAACCTGTTTTAACAGTGCATCACCCTGAGGATGACCAAAATTATCATTCACTATTTTAAAGAAATCTATATCAAGGATCATAACAGAAAGAGGCTTATTGTTCTTAAAAGCCTTTTTAAATTCCTGATCGAGGCTTTCCTGGAAATACCCGTGAGTATAAAGTCCACTGAGGCTGTCAGTAATAGCCAGTTGAGCTACATTTTCATGGAGCTGGGCATTCTTTATGGCAAGAGCTGCCTGATTGGCCAGAATTGAGAGAAGCCTGAGATCATCATCCCTGAAACTGGCTATACCCTGCTGACCTACATATATAGAACCTATAGCATCTTTCTGAAAAAGACATGGGACTACCATTACTGATCGTACATATTTCATCTTTGGTATTATTTTTTCTTTCTGAAATTTATGGGCATCATTTAAGAGTATAGAACCTTTTTTCTTTATAACTTCTGCAACTATACTTTCTCCTACATCCAGACTGAAATCCTTAAATAATCTTTCATGCTGAGGAAGGGTAAAACAGTTTTTTACAACTACCATATCTCCTTCTTTACCTCTCTCTCTGAGGTATATTACACAGGTATTGCAATTGACCAGATTCTTTACCATATTTACTACCAGTTGAACGATTTTTTCAAGAGTTAAGCTAGAACCCAGTTCCTGTCCTGCTTCTACCAGAGAAATAAGGGAAATAATCTGCCTGTGCTGTTTTTGACGCTGTAATATTGCCAGTGTCAGGAGATAGCAGACTATGAAAAGTATGACTATATTACATACCTGAAGTATTATTTCTATTATAAGCTCTTTACCCTGTGCTTTTAAATTTGATGTAGACAGGATAACCAGCCCTATTAATGTGGCTCCCATAAGACTGAATCTTATTTCCGATAAATACTCAGCAATTTCAATTATAGGAAGTAAAAAGACTACCAGAGAAAAGGAAGTCGTATAGGCACCTGCCGTATTTTTTAAGAAATAAGAAATACAATACAGAAGACCCAGATCTGCTAATATTATAACAAAAGTTCTCAGTCTATTACCTTTAAGATAAAGTGATGAAATAGTAGCAAGAAGACAGTAGACTCCTCCACCAATAAGAAATTCCTTTGATAAAGGTCTTATTACAACAATACCATAAAGTAAAATTATCCATCGAAGTATTATTATATAGATATTTATCCGGGTAGGTTCATATGAAACCTCTGTTAAGTACTTTAAAAAATTCTTCATATTTGCCTTCCTTTCTTATAATTTCTTAAACGTACTTATTAATAAGCTTTCAGTTTTCAGTAATCAGCAGCCAGCTTTTATTGGAATTAAACAATATATGCCATTAAATTTCATATATTCAGTAATCTACCTGGTTAGAATTAAATTTTAGCTGAAAGCTAATCGATGAACGCTTATTCTTATTTATACATATTGTTTTTCAATTCTATCTTTCAATTCAGAAATTTTAAGTAATGCTTCCACAGGTGTAAGACTATTTATGTCTATATCTCTTATTTCATCTATCAAAGGATGAGGAAGAGCATTGAAAAATTCTAACTGTGAAGAAATTACTTGTTCTTCTTCTCTATATATAATTGCTTCCACTTTTTCAATGTTTTCAAGAATACTCTGTGCTCTCCTGAGTAGTTTATCAGGTAAGGCAGCTAATTTTGCAACTTTTACTCCATAGCTTTTATCAGTGCCTCCGGGGAATATTTTTCTCAAGAATACCAGTTCATCATCTTTTTCTTTTACAGCTACTCTATAATTTTTAACACCGGGAAAATGTTCTGCCATTTGAGTTAATTCATGAAAATGGGTAGTAAAAAGTGTTTTGCCTTTTATGACTTCATATATATACTCAGCTACCGCCCAGGCAATACTTAATCCATCATAGGTACTTGTGCCACGCCCAATTTCGTCAAGAACAATTAAACTTTTATCAGTTGCATTTTTGATAATATCTGCCACTTCTTTCATTTCAACTAAAAAAGTACTCTGACCCATTACTAAATCGTCAAAGGCTCCAATTCTGGTGAAGATTCTATCTACCATCCCTATATGTCCTTCCTGAGCAGGAATAAAACTTCCCATCTGAGACATAATAACACATATGGCTACCTGTCTCAAGTAAGTTGACTTACCAGCCATATTGGGACCTGTTAAAATAAGTAATCTATTTGAAGAGCAGTCAAGGTATGCATCATTTGGCACAAAATTTTCTCTTCCTAATATTTCTTCTATAACAGGGTGACGACTTCCTTTAAGTATTATTTTTGTATTCCTGTTTACTTCCGGTTTTACATAATTATTGTTTACTGCTACTTCTGCAAGAGTTGATAGAACATCAATTATAGCAATGGCATCAGCTGTAGTCAATACCTCATCTGAAAAAGCTGCTATCTGATTTCTTATATTACAGAAAAGTTCATATTCAAGTTCTTTTAATCTTTCTCCTGCTCCCAGAACCCTGACTTCATAATCTTTAAGTTCTGGAGTAATAAATCTTTCACCAGTTGAAAGGGTCTGTTTTCTTATATAATTATCAGGTACAAGATGTAAATTTGCCCTGGTTATTTCAATGAAATATCCGAAAACTTTATTATATCTTACTTTGAGTGATTTTATACCTGTTCTTTCTCTTTCCTGACTTTCCAGACGAGCTATCCATTTTTTCCCATCATACCTGTGAGCTCTCAGTTCATCTACTTCCTTATTAAATCTTGATTTTATTAAATTTCCATCTTTTATTGAAAGAGGAGGATCATCATCTATACCTTTCTCTATAATCTCTTTTATTTCTTCTAAATCCTTTATCTGGGATCTGACTTTATTTAAATATTCTGATTTAATGTCAGATAATATATATTTGATTTCAGGTAAAATTTCAAGGGTTCTTTTTACAGCTATAAGGTCTCTTCCATTGGCTGTCCCATAGACTATTCTCATAAAGATACGTTCTATATCTCTTATGTCTTTAAATTTTTCCCTGAGTTTTTCTCTCAGACTAAAAGAATTATAAAGTTCTTCCACAGCGTCAAGTCTATTTTTTATCTCTTTCAGTTTCATAAGAGGTTGTTCAATCCATTGCCTCAGTTTACGCCCTCCCATAGAAGTTTTAGTTTTATCCATTATCCAGAGCAGTGTTCCATAAACTTTACCATCTCTTATATTATAGGTCAATTCCAGATTTCTCCTGGTTTTATGATCTAAGACCATATAATCATTAATAAGGTAAGTTTCAAGTCTGTTTATAGTATTCAATACTAATTTATGAGTTTCTTCAAGATATGATATAATTCCCCCTGAAGCCTGTATTAATTCAGGATTAACCAGAAGAGGTGCAATTGAATTTTTACCAAAATGATTTTCAAGTTTCTCTTTACAGATCTCAAAAGTAAAATAATCCTCTTTTTTTAATGTAATTATGGATAAATCTTTAATGAAATTTATAAGCTCTTTATTATTTTCTTCTCTTTCTGAAAGAATACATTCAGCAGGTTTGAGACGGGCAATTTCGCCTTTTAAGGATTCAAGAGATTGATTTTTATCTGAAATAAAAGATACACGGAATTCTCCTGTCGAAATATCAGCAAGAGCCAGGGCCTGACCTTCTGAGCTGAAGATTATAGATAAAAGATAATTATTCTGTTTATCTTCTAATAATTTATCCTCTAAAATTGTTCCGGAAGTTACTATACGAACAATATCTCTTTTGACCAGTCCTTTTGCTTTTTTGGGATCTTCTGTCTGTTCACATATGGCAACTTTATAGCCTTTTCTTATCATCTTACAGAGATAGGGGTCAACTGCATGATAGGGAACCCCTGCCATAGGAATACGTTCTCCATTACTTATTTCTTTTGATGTAAGAGTAATATTCAGTTCTTTTGCTGAAATCTCTGCATCGTCGCCATAGGTCTCATAAAAATCACCTACACGAAAAAATAATATAGCTCCAGGGCACTGAGACTTGATATCATGATATTGTCGTAACATTGGTGTTAATCCGAGCACAATATCCTCCTGACCTTTTCAATCAATTCAACAGGATCAAAAGGTTTTGTTATATACTCGGAAATACCTATAGTATAGGCGTGGCTGATTTCGTTAAAATCATCTTTAGCCGAGACAATCATTACAGGTATATCGTCTTTAAAAGGTATATCTCTCAATTGCAAAGAAAATTCTATACCATCCATTTCAGGCATCATAATATCGGTAATTACCAGACTTAAAGATTTTTTTCTTGC
The DNA here is from genome assembly GCA_022704525.1 of Bacillota bacterium. GTDB lineage: Bacteria > Vulcanimicrobiota > SpSt-956 > SpSt-956 > JAKJGF01 > JAKJGF01. Next base: position 12,766 of record JAKJGF010000038.1, read on the forward strand.
AATCTCAAGGGCCTCTATAGCACTGGTAGCAGTAATAACATTATATCCTGCATAGGTAAGATTAATCTTAATTATATCTAAAACAGAAGGGTCCTCTTCTACTACTAATACGGTTTTTTTTATTTCTTTCTTTTTCTTCAAAATTTCTACAGTCATTTTAACAAGTGAATCACTATCATAGGGCCTGGTTATATAACCTTCTATAGAATATTTCTTTGTCCTGATCATATTATTTGCATCTGTTTTATCTGAAAGAATTAGTATGGGAATGTTTTTTAAATGTTTATCCAGCTTTAAAAATTTACAGAGCTGCCAGTTTTCAGTTATAGATACCTCCAGAATGAGTATATGAGGTCTATCTGAGTTAATTTTTTTAAAAGCCTCATGTATATCTTTAAATTCCATCACCTTAAAACCATAATTTTTTAACCCATTCTTTAATAGCTGAAAAATTTTTCCTTCGGGATGTACAAATACAACTTTCTCCTTCATTTTCAGCAGCACTACTCCTTAAGATTATAAGGCAGGGAAAAATAAAACCTGCTTCCTTTTCCCGCCGGTCCAGAGGTAACCCATATATCTCCTCCGTGGGCATTAATTATAGTTCTGGTTATAAATAGACCGAGACCTGTTCCAACTATCTTTGTTCCATCTTTACCAGTAATTCTGTAAAATTTTTCAAAGATTTTATCGGCTCTTTCCGGAGGAATACCTGGTCCTTCATCCTGAACATATATTATAACTTTTTCTTTATCAAATTCCCCTCCAATGGTAATTTCCCCTCCCTCAGGCGAATATTTAATTGAATTACTTACTAAATTATTAAGAGACTGTTCAATCTGATCAGTATCGGCGTAAACAGATGGAAAATCAGAAGAGAAGTTTTTAACCATAGTATGCTCTATTGCAGATATTTTATTAGTATTTATAACTTTTTCCGCCAGAGCAGGAATGTTAATTTCTACCTTACAAATATCAAATTTGCCGGCTTCTATCCTGGATAAATCTAAGAGATTTTTTATTAATCTGGTCAGACGGTCTACTTCGTTATTTATAATATCGAAAAATTCCTTCTTTTTTTCAGCACAGAAACTTTCTCCATGATGGATTAAAATCGAAGTATAACCCTTTATGGAGGTAAGAGGAGAACGTAACTCATGGGCCACATAGGAAACAAAATCAGATTTTAATTGTTCTACTTCTTTTTCTTTAGAAAAATCCCTTATTACTACTATTCCTTCCTCTATTATATTTTTGCTGCCTTTAAGAGAAGTAGGAATAGCACTTATAAATCTTTCCATACCATCAGGTGTTGTGAGATATCCTTCCCATTTTAAATCAGCTTCTGTTGAAATATTATCTATTGTTAGATCATATTTTCCTTCTTCTGTTCTTAATTCAAGAATATCTGTATAAGATTTCCCCATAACATCTTCTCTCTTTATACCGGTAATTCTCTCTGCCGCTTTATTGAAGGAAGTAATCTTTTTATCTCTGTCAAAGGTCAGTACTCCGTCCCCCATATTATGGACTATAGCATTCAATTCATTTTTCTTTGCTATGGTTTCAATAAAGAGTCTTACATTTTCCAGAACAACTGCCAGATGGTTTGAAATAGTCTTAAGAAATTTAAGCTTTTTTTGGGAAAGACTGTTTAATGTGGTAAAGCTTACAGTCATTACACCTGATGTCTTATCCTGAAAAACCAGAGGGAAAATATAAAAAGACCTGGTGTCAGGCCTTATAAGTACTTTTTTCCTTAAATATTCCCCCAGAGCGTCATCATTTATATCTCTAAAAAACAGGGTTTTTTGCTTCTGAAATACAAGGTTGAAATAGTCAGGGTTTATATCTTCCTGGGCCAGCCGGTATGTATTTACCCGATTTTCCTGCAATCCCACACTGGCCCTGATATTTATAGAATTATCTTCCTGAAGAAGGGCAATTGCCACTGCTGAAGCTCCACAGAATTCTTTTATCTTATCAAATACACTGGAGAGCATTTTATCCATATCAAGAGAACTCCCAAGAGATACGCTTATATCAAAAAGAGAACTTAATTCTTTATTTGCTGTTTCAAGCTTCATAAGAGATTTATTTAATCTCTCATTTGTTTTTTCCAGTTCTTCACTTTTTACTTTCAATTGCCGTATATATTCTTCTTCTTTTTCTCTTAAATGTACATTTTCTATAACAAGGGAGGCTCTACTTGCAATTAATCTGAGAGTTTTAATTTCATCTTCTGTGAAATTATGATATTCTTTTATTGTCCCTATATTTATTACACCAATCTTACTATCTTCTACCATAAGAGGGACACAGATAATAGATTTTATTTCCTCCTGGCCACTTGGGGATTTTACAAATCTGGATTCTTTGTTTACATCATTTACTACATATATTTCACCTGTCTCAAAAGCCCATCCGGCTATTCCTTCACCTGCTTTAAGTCTTCTCAGTCCAAAAGGCAAACTATCAGGACCTTTTTCAGCTTTAATATATAATTCATTTGTATCTCTATCCCAGAACATTAAACAGCCTCTTTCGGCTTTTATTAATTTCATTACTGTAGAAAGAGTCAGATTGACTACCTCATCCAGATTGACGTTTTTACTTAATGTGGCAGATAATTCATATTCTGAGACCTCATTTAATATTTGGAGCTCTTTTATTTTTTCTTCAAGGGATTTAATTGTTTTCTCTTTGGATTCTTTTTTACTCACATAGGGTCACCTGTCTTTTATAAAGGATGCATTCCTTTATCATATCTGTTTGCCAACCAGTCCCCAGGTAAAACCTTTTTCTATATTTACAGAGACTAATTGTCCTGTAAAATCCCTCATCCCTTCGAAAGCAACGAGTTTATTTCCTCTGGTTCTTCCTGAAAAGCGATTGGGATTTTTTTTACTTTTTCCTTCTACCAGAATTTCTACTATCTTACCTTCCATTTCTATGTTTTTCTTTTGAGATATTCTATTTTGAACCTCTATTAACCTGTTAAGCCTCTGCAGTTTTTTTTCTTCTTCTATCTGATCTTTTATTTCTGCAGCTTTAGTCCCACTTCTTATAGAATATTTAAACATAAAAGCCTGGTCATACTCTATTTGTGAGACGACTTGCAGTGTATTTTCAAACTGTTCTTCTCTTTCACCGGGGAAACCTACTATAAGATCAGTAGAAATTGTAGAGTGGGGAATTTCTTTTCTTATATTTTCTATAAGTTCTCTGTAATCTCCCACTGTATATCCTCTGTTCATATTTTTTAATATTTCATCATCACCTGCCTGGAGTGGAAGATGAAACCACTCACATACTTTAGGAAGTTTACTTATTTTTTTAATAAAGTCAAATCTAAAATCCTTTGGATGTGATGTGGTAAAACGTATTCTTTCTATACCTTCTATAGAGTTAACCTTTTCGAGAAGTCCAGGGAAATCAATATTTTCTTTTAATCCCTTACCATAGGTATTGACATTCTGTCCAAGAAGTGTTATTTCTTTATACCCTTCAAAAGCAAGATTTTTTATCTCATTTAATATTTCATCTGAAGGGCGGGATCTTTCTCTTCCTCTTACATAAGGAACTATACAGAAGGAACAGAAATTATCACATCCGTAACTGATGGGAACCCAGGCAGTAACTTTACTTACCCGTTTGGGGACAATTTCCTGTTCCGATAGGTCCCATTCCGTATGGACAGGACTTTTTAGACCTTTCTTTATACTACAGAGAAGATCCATTAGATTTCCCAGTTGATTGGGGCCAAGAATCAGATCGACATGGGGTGCCCGCCTGAGCATTTCGCTCCCATCTTTTTGTGCCAGACAACCGCATACTACAATTAAAAGGGAAGGATTTTTTCTTTTTAATCTCTTATAATCTCCAAGTCTGCCATATACTTTCTCATCTACACCTTCTCTTACACAGCAGGTATTAAAGATTATAAGACCGGCTTCTTCAGGATTTTTAACTTTTATATAATTCAGTCTATCCATCATAGCGTCAATAATTTCCGAATCGTTGAGATTCATCTGACATCCATAGGTTATTAAGAAGTATGTGTCCATAGTTTGTTAATTTCTCCAGGAATGGATTTTAACCTTTAAGGAAGGAAAGATTTTTATAAAGTAGGGGCAGAACATTGTTCTAACCTTTTACGTATTATGTTTTGTATTTATAATATTAGTGGGGCCGCCATATTACCAGCTGAAAGAGCCGGCTAGAAGCCGGCTCCACAATTCAGCAACTTACTTTACCACAACATCAAAGGGTCTTCCCTGGGGGAAAGGAATTGTGCTGGCTACTACAGCGTTACGAGCTACATCTATCATAGTAATAGTATCGGCACCGGTATTTGCCACATAGGCCATTTTACCATCCCTTGAAATAGCTATTCCCGTAGGATCTTTACCTACAGGAAGTTTGGATAAAAGAGAATTAGTAGTTGTATCAATAACTGATACAGAACCTCCCACACCGGCTCCTTTGTTTACAACAAAGACCTTCTTCCCGTCAGGAGTAATGGCAAGTCTTACAGGACTGTAATCCACAGAAATAGTGGAAACAACCTGTTTTGTTGCAGTATCTACAATAGAGACATTTGCAGAATTACTGTTTGCCACATAGGCCAATCTTCCGTCAGGTGATACAACAACTCCGAAGGGTTTTTGACCCACTGTTACATGATACTGAACAGAATTATTGAGAGTATCTATACAGACAAGCTCTCCACCTGTATCATGACCTACTGCCACATAGGCTCTCTGACCATTTCTGTGGGCCCCTATACCCCAGGGCTGGCCAATGGATCCATCCTGCATTCTTCCCAGAGGGATTGTTTTTATATAAGAATTTGTAGTAGTATCTACAACTCCTACTGCAGGTTCTCCGGCACTTCCAAGAGCACAGAAAAGTCTGCTTCCCGAATTTCCTATAGTTATATCCATTACCATATATTCACCCATAGCAAGAGTGGATACAAGCTGATTATTTGCAGAGGTATTTATAACAGTTATATTATTGGCACTATCGGCAATATAAAGCATTCCGTTATCACTTATATCAAGCCATAGAGGCATTACATTGGGAGTCCATTCTATTATACTGATGGCACTTCTTGTGGTAGAATTGACTGACATAAGATTATTTTTCTTTTTCCCTATATACATTCCAAAGGCCCTGAGATTTTCAGGTGTTGGTGGAGGAAGGCTGTTTGCATATGCTTCTGAGATAGGATCTGCTCCTTTCAGATATCCCATATACTGGTTCTCCATAGCCGCTCTGGATGTGTCCACACCGGAAGTGGCGTTTCCGGTCCAGTCACCAGGAGAATTTGCCCCCTGATTTATAGCGTCATATCCACCTTCATAGTTCTGTCCATAGGGATTCTGGTTTATAGGCCCTGCATTGGCAACATACATTGTATGAACAATACTCGGGTCTATCATACTTACTGTCTGGTTTTGCATATTATCGAGAGAAGTAGTGGGTGGCCCCATAGAAGTATTCTGTCCGGGTTGTACACCTATGGGATACATTTCAACTACAACAGTTCTACTCTGTCCTTTTTGAACAGTCACATTTTTCTGTTGTTGTTGATAACCCTGCATAACAATATTAAGGGTATAGCTTCCCGGTTCCAGTTCGGAAAAAAAGAAGGTTCCTGTGGAATCTGTATAGGCAGTCTTGTCAGTACCTATTACAGTAACCTGTACACCTTCTATACCTTTCATAGTGCTGTCCTGACAGAGGCCTCCTATACTGGATTGCTCAAATTCCGCAGGTACAGAGTAGAAACAACCGCTTAAAGAGAAAAGTAAAAACAAACTTGCTGCTATTGAAATATAACGCAGTTTATTCATATTTTTTTGCCTTATAAAGGCATTCACCTCCTGATTTTATATATAATATTGGGCGTCTAGAAAGAGATTTTTTATTTATTAAGAGAATCATCGAAAAAGAAATCCTCTGTGTTAGAAGTCTTTTCTTCTTCAGCTTTCCATTCTTCCCAGAAGGGACATTTTACAGTAAATGTGTCTTTCTCTTCTATTTCTTCCGGGAAGGATTTCATAAGATAATCCTCTCTCACTGTCCAGTCTCTGATGGTGCACTGAAATACAAGATACTCACTGTCAAGAAGATGATCAAATTCATATCCCTTTTCCAGTAATTTCAAATACCGGCAGTTTGCACAGACTTTTATTTTCCTGTCTACTAGAATCACCCCTATTTGATTATAGCAAAAAAAAGGAAAAAGTAAAGATATGCAGGGACAGTGGGGACAGAACATCTGTCTCTACGGATTTGTCTTATTAGAAAACAACACATACCCTGCCTGTTCTTTTATTATAAAAACAGGTTTACCGTGAAATTGTTCAAAGTCTTTTAAATCTAAGTCTTTCTCCTCTGCCATGGAGAAAACTCTTTCGGAGGAATTTAAAAATTCTTTTAATTCTTCTCTGTTAAATAATTCTTCTACCCTGTGGTTTGTATAAAATATAAGACTTGGATAAAAACTCTTAAAACATCCTATTTTATCCTCTTCTTTTATATGTTCCTTTATAATTCCAGCAAAGATTTTAATGGGGCGGATTTCGTTAAAATATCCTGAAGTAAAGTAGATAAAAGATATACAGAAGATTAAACCGGTTAAAATAAAGCACAGAAGGGCCTGCTTTTTTTTCTGAAAGAGTAAAATAACTGCAGAAATAATTATACCAGTGGAAAGTATTATAAGGGGTGGAAGACAAAAGAAAGAAACCCTTGTAAATTCTTCGGGGAAGTTCATTCTGGCATAAAGAATAGCTCCTGCAATAAGTCCTCCCAGAGGAAGAGATAAGACAGCCGATATGGTTATATATTTTCTTATAAAATTTTCTGTAGAATCAAGGTAATAGTGCCATAAATAACCAAGCATTATTCCCAGAGCAGGAAAAAGGGGAAGTATGTATCGAATTCTTTTTGGAGCAGATATGGAGAAAAAGAGAAATACTACAAGAAGCCATATAAGAATAAATTTTATTTCCCATTTATTTTTTTCTCTTAGAATAAGTAGCAAAGAACAGGGGATAAGTCCTGACCAGGGTAAAGAACCATAGAGAATTGTAATAAGGTGTGTGAAAAAAGGATAAGATGGAGAAGTTTCTCCCACTCCTCTGAGATATCGCCCGAAAGTGAGATTCATAAATACTTTTTTAATGAATATATCTCCGTAAAGATAGTATTCTATTATATGCCATGGGGCGGCTACAATAATAAACACTATAAATCCGAGTATAATATGGAGGAAATATTTTCTCAGATCTGTTAAAATGTTTTTTTTACGGACAGTAATAATGAAAACAGAAATAATTAAACAGGGAAGGACAATCCCTACAAGGCCTTTTGTCATAACAGCAAGGCCTGCAGTGAAACAGGAAAGATAATGATAGCATAGATTTTTTGTTTTGAAAAATTTTATAAAAAAATAAAGACTCAGAGTTATAAATAGAGTAAGGGGTATATCCATAAGAGGCGACCTTGCCTGATAGAAGTAAAAGAAAAAAGTTGATGTAATTAAAGAGGATAAAAGGGCAGTATTTCTGTTGAATAATTCCTTTCCCATAAGATAGATTATATATATTTCTCCTGTAGCCATAAGGGAATGCCAGAACCTGACAGCAAACTCATTCTTACCGAATATAAGAAAGCTCAGAGCTATAAACCAGTAAATAAGAGGTTGTTTATCGTGAAATACCTCAAAATTATAATGAGGTGTAAGGTAGTCGCCATTTTCTATCATTTCAGAGGCAATATCTGCATATATGGCTTCATCTTCATCTACAAATACTATGTCCCCGATTTTCCATGTGTAAAGGAATAAGGAGAGTAGAAGTATAACTATAAGAGATGATATTTTCAATCAGTTCCCCTCCTGTAATCAATTGTCCTTTTTACCACTTAAAAATCTTTCTCCCAGAATAATTGCGGCATAATCATCATAGGGGACAGGAGGAACCTGGAGGCTTACAGGTATGAGTCTTTTCCAACCGCCTGGAGGGTTTTCTTTAAAATATTTTTTTCTTGCAAGTTCTGTAGTAAGGTGTTCGTCTACAAAGATAATTCCCTTTTCACTTTTAATTAAAGAGAGTTTTTCTTTAATCTGTAAGGAATGGGTCCTGTCTCCCAGTACAATACAATAGAGTCTATAACCTGATATAATAGTATTTATTTCATTAATAATATTATTTGAGAGAATTACTTTATGATAAATTACTCCTTTTATATCACTTAAAAGGGCAACTCCACATTTATTTTTCCCGGGATCTATTGAAAGGATAATTCTCTCACCTTTCACCTTTCACCTCTTACTGCTTAACCAGATCTTTTTTAATCTCAAACTTCAAGGGCCCCAGAGTCCATATGTTTTCCTTTGCAATTATTTGAACCCTTATTTTTCCTGAATAAGTCATTATTTCATCACATAACTGCCATATCTCAGGCATGGGGATATCCACACCAAGACCCTTTGCCGGGTCCGGTATCATCCCACTGGCCAGAGCTTTTTCTCTTAAATCATTCAATAATAATTTTACCATAAATTCCCATATGTTTTTTCTGGAAAGATTGGAGTCGATTGTGCCTTCTACTATAGTTTTTCCTTTTGAGAAAATCATTTTATTGTCCTGGATAGTAAAGCCTGCACAGAGATCATCTCCCAGGAATATATTTAACACTGAATACATACATACTACCTGATCTGTGTCAATACTGGCAAGATAATTAATAAAATCCGGTGGAATAACTGTGAGGACATTTCCTTTCAGATTTAAATCTTTTGGAACTTCAACACCTCTGGATTTCACTATATTAAAAAGTTCTTGATTTTTCTGATAGAGATCCTTCGATGCTTTTTCTTTCATACGATCCAGATTTTTTTTAATCTCTTCCGGTGGAGTTTTCTTTTTTATTAGTATATAGGACAATGGTTGATAGGCTTCAAAAACCATAGGATAGAGACTTACTCTGTTGGCTATAGTATTTATTCTCTCTTCAAGCTTTTTTTTATCTTCTTCCAGGTTATATACATCTTCTTCTAATTGAGTTTTTTTACTTTCCAGATCTCTTATTTCATTTGTGATCTTATCTAGATCCAGTAGGGCTATCTTTGCTTCCCTGGAAAATATGAGAAGAAGAGATAGTGTTATAATAGTAATCAATACGCCTGTTCCTACTGCTATAACCCTTGAGGTCTTTCTGGGTCTGAAACCAAAAATAGTAATCCTCATTTTGCCGGCCTTATGTCCGACATAATCACCTACATAGGCTATAACACCGCTCAGTATAAGGAAGATTAATATTCTAAAAAAAGCACCCAAATATTTAAACCCTCCTTTACCTGGCGGCCTTTTTTATCAGATATATACCAGCACCTGCAAAGATTATATTTGGAAGCCAGCAGGCCAGAAATGCCGGAACAAAGTTCAGATTGCCCAGGGTAGTAAAGGTTACCATTATGACATAGTACATAAATATTATAAGCAAAGAAATTCCAAAACCCATAGAAGACGAGCTTCTATGAGGACGTAAACCAAAGGGTACTCCAATCATGGCAAATACGACACATATAAAAGGGCTTGAAAATTTCATATGATATTGTACTTCAAGCCAGTGATAATCTAAATTCATAGCTTTCTCTCTTTTTATTCTGTCCATAATTTCCCAGCTGGTCATTTCTTCAGGGAATTTCTGTGTGTCTGCAATATCTCTGGGAGATTTTTTCAGGCTCATAGTAGTACGGCCAAAACTTATAAGAGAATTTACTTCACCTGTAGGATTATAGCCATAGGTTTTTCCATTTAAAAGCGACCAGGAATGATCCTCCCATACTGCTTTGTCTGCATAAGTTACTCTCAGAGGATTTTTACCGGCAAACTCATTAAATACAACATCTTCCATAAAGCCATTCTGTAAATCATATTTTTTCGCATAAATTATTTTTTCTGTGCCATCCTCAGAATTTTCTCTTATAAGCAGGTTGTTACTTAGTTGTTCAATTTTTTGCACTGCCATAGTGCTGAAAGCTATTTTCCTTGCATTATAACTGCAGCCGGGCACAATAAATTCATTAAATACAAGGGTTATCATGCTTAACATAAAGGACATAATCATTACCGGTATAATAAGTCTGTATAAACTTATGCCATTTGCCTTGAAGGCTATTACTTCACAGTCAGAAGACAATCTTCCAAAAGCCAGAAGACTGGCAAGGAGTATGGACATAGGGATTGTATAGATAATTACCTGGGGCAGACTGTTAAGTATAAAATATATTCCCACCTTAATAGATGCTTTGGATTCTATAATAAGGCTTGCAGCTCGAAAGAATAAACCGCATGAAACATAGAGTATTGTAAAAGCACTGAGACCAAAGAGAAAAGGTCCCCTAATCTCTTTAAGAATATAACTATCTATTAAAGGTAAATCATATATGGCTTTTCTGAGAATTATACTGGACCGTAAATTTAACATAGAGACCACAACATTTTCCCCCTTAAGAAACGGGAAATTAAGAGCCCTTCACTTACATAAATAATTTATAATACTTAATAGATTAATTCTCACAATCACTGACCAGGAGGTTATAAAAAACCAAACATATTATCGATGTGCGTCCATATAAAATCCTTCCCCCAGATAAAACTTTTTTGCTATGGGATTATGGGCAACTTCTTCTGCATTTCCTGATATTAATATTTTGCCATCTCTTATTATATATGCTCTATCTGTAATTGCAAGAGTCTCTCTTACACTGTGATCTGTAATAAGTATACCTATGCCTTTTTCTTTCAGATGTGAAATAATCTCCTGTATATCAGCTACAGCAATGGGATCTACCCCTGTAAAAGGTTCATCAAGAAGCAGAAAAGCTGGATTTGTTGCAATCGCCCTTGCCAGTTCAACTCTTCTTCGTTCACCTCCGGAAAGTGTATAAGATGGCTGGTTTTCAAGATGTGAAATGGAAAATTCTTCCAGAAGGTTTTTTAATTTTTTTTCTTTTTCTTCTCTGGAATAGGAAAAATTCTCCCATACAATCATAATATTATCTCTTACTGATAATTTTTTAAAAACAGAAGGTTCCTGTGGCAGATAACCAATTCCTTTTCGTGCTCTCAGATACATTGGCATTCTGGTAATATCCTCATTCTCCAGAAGTACTTTTCCTGTATGAGGCTTTATAAGGCCCACAATCATATAAAAAGTAGTGGTTTTACCTGCTCCATTCGGGCCAAGAAGGCCTACTACTTCACCGGTGCTTACATCCATTGAAACGCCGTCAACTACTTTTCTGCCTCTATAAATTTTAATAAGCTCTTCTACTTTTATTTGCAATTATTTTTCCTCTTTTCCAACGGATTTCACCAGTAATAAAATATTACCTTCCATAGTGTAAGTGTTCAGGTCAAGGTTACCTTTAATTTTATCTGCTCTTCCTGTGTTTGGAGCCTGCATAAATTTAATATTTCCTTCTCCCTGGATAGATTTTTCTTTTTCGCTCCAGTATAAGCTGTCTAATTCGAGAATTTCTCCTCTGTTAGTCTGAAATACTACTCTGTTTTTGAATCTGATGTTTTTATTTTGAATATCCATTTCAGCATTTTCTGAATTTACTGTGAGAATCTTTTTATCATTTTCATAAAAATTACAGGTAATACCTTTTAGTCTTGCTATTTTTTTTTCCTCTCCCATCTCTACGGAATCAGCATAAATTCTATAGGTTTTATCTTTTTCAAAATTGGACTCGAAAGTGAATTTTTCAACCTGAATGGCTGTATTTCCCTGAACTGTTGGAGTAGGAGTAATACGAACCGGAAGAATATCAATTCTACTTGTTCCTGAAAAAAGACATCCCATAATTATTCCTATTGTAAATAATCCCAGGGAAAAAAGACTCATATGAATTTTGTTTCTTTTTGTCAATTTTAAGTCGGAAATTTATTATTCCTCCTTTACTCTCCTAATTCTTCTTCTTTCTTATAATTTATCCTTCTTAGTATTCTCTACAAATTTCACTATATAATCTGCTATTGCAGTAACTCCTCCTTTTTTACCCATAAGAGAAGGTCCTTTTTCGCCTGACTCTTCTGCCAGTGACGGGTTTTTAATAAGATCCATCAGTTTTTTTGCTATAATTTCAGTCTCTGCAGGAACTATTATGAGACTATTTCCAAGTAATTTTTTTTGATGTTTTATAAAGGCTTTTCTTACCTGTCTTTCAGGAGACCAGAAGGTTACAACAGGTTTTCCCATACCGGAGGCCTGTTCATTTGCCGTTCCTCCGAGACCCAGAACAACATTTGCCCTTTTTATTATCCATCCAAAACTATTCTGAGATAATTTAATTTCTGTCCCTTCCTTATTTTTAAGAGTTGAAAAATCTTTTTTTTCTTCAGAATTTATCCAACCTTCTCCTGCTGTAAACTTTAGAAAAGTTTCTCTGGGAACAACAGGGGAAAGAGCCATAAGGAAAACTGTCTCAGGTGAAAGGGAATGAATTTTCTTACAGACACCAAGACAGATTTTCGTATTATACCATACCTCGGAACGACTTCCAGGGAGTATGGCTATGACTTTTTTTTCCATATCAATTTCAGTTCCTGATGAATCTGTAGAAAAGGTATCCATTATTGGATTTCCCACAAAGCTGGCTTTTATTCCATTTTCTTTTAGATTTTCAGCAGTTTCTTCATCTCTTGTAAAAACTTTTTTTACTCTGTATCGAAGAATTTTTTTCTCCAGGTATGAATAGCCATGAACCCTGACAGACTGGGCAATACCCACAAAAATTATTGATACTCTACTAAAAAAACCTGCCAGTATAACCGGATATCTGTCGCCAACACATACAATTAAATCATATACCCTGGAGCTTTCTTTTAATACTTTTATCTGTTCCAGTGTCAGGGTTAAAAGACCTGCTTTAATATCCTTTAACAGTGCTCCTGGATTATTATTTATAATCCCGCCACTCGGTAGTTCTGCATCAGGACCAATTATTTCAATATCATGTTCCTTAAAGGTCTTTTTAGAACCTACCAGAGGTAATGCTTTCAGGTTATAATTTAAATTCCTCATAGCAAGTTCTTTTATTAAGGCAGCACTGACACAGTCTTCTCCAGAACCATTACTTATGAACAGTATATTTGCCATAATGTTTTATAAGTAAGCAATGAGGAGTAAACTTTATGTTCACCCTTCACCCTTCAGAATATTTATTGCCAATTTTATGCCAAAAATGGGTAAACTAAATTTGTAAAAGTTCTCCTACAATTCCTACATAACCTTTAAAGGCTTTTTGCATTTCATCTATTGATATATATTCATTTGTTATGTGTGCAAGGGATTCCTGGGAAGGACCAAATCCGATAATCTGACATTTTTCTTCAGGAAATAATTCTCTATATTTAACTATGGCACTTCCATCGGTGCAAAAACTATAAGCACCTATTTCAACAGGAATTTCTACATTTTGCAGTCCTCTTCTGGCTTTAACTATAATCTCATCATCTTCTTCTGTTTGCCAGGCATGAGCGAATTTATTTTGTTTTATTTTTACTCCCGTATAGGTGGTACATTCATCACTTGCGTATTCTATAATGGGATCTTTAAAGGAGGGGTACAATTTTTTACCCTGGATTACTACCGGTTCAATGTTATCTTTTACCAGTTTAATTATGGATTCTTCAGTATCTCCGGGAAGGGTTCTTACGTCATAGGTGAGTTCCACTTCATTGGGAACAGTAGAGTTTCCCCCTCTTCCGTCTATTCCTCCTCCTCCTCCTTCTGGTATCTTTATATCAGTAGGTACAATATTTCTTTTTCCTAAAAGTCCAACTGCTTCCGATCTGTACCATATGTGAAAGGCTTCTATTATAAAAGCTACCTGTTCAATGGGATTAATGGTGGTTCTTCCCACAGAGGCATGTTTACTGTATCCAAAAACACTTATAAGAATTTCTCCTCTTCCTCTCTGGGCTATATTAAGTTTGCATTGGGAAGCTTCTCCTATAATTACATAATCAGGTTTGATTTTTTTAAGGGCTTCCAGGAAACAGACTCCTTCAAAAAGCTCTTCTACTACAGTTCCTACAATATAGACTTCACCGTTATATTCGTCACGGTTTAAATCTCTTAAAAATTTTCCGGAATGAAACATTGTGGCAAAGGCGCCTTTCATGTCAGAAGCGCCCCGTCCGTAAAGCTTTTGATCCTTTATGGTTGCTGAATAGGGTTTTATTTCTTCATCCCATTTAGAAGGTTCTGCATTTACTGTATCAAGATGTCCTGTAAGTAATACTTTTTTCCCTTTTCCATTTCCCATGACAATTTTACCAATAAAATTCCCCATTCTATCAAAATAAGCATCATCAAAGTTAAGCTTTACCGCTTCTCTGATACATTTTTCCACTACGGACTTTTCCTGTCCGGAAAGACTCTGTAATTGAATTAATTCCTGTGTAAAATGAAGTACCTTTGAAAAATCGTAATTTTTGATTGCAGATAATAAATGCATAGTTTTTTACTCCTTTTTAGTAAACTTTCAGCGGTCAGCTCTCAGCTATCAGCAATAGTAGAACTTACTAAAGCTTACTCTTTTTAATTTTATATAATTTTATCTCTAACGTACCGGTTAAGTCAAGAGTTTATTTGTTTCTTGGAGGAAAGATTCCGGATTTATAGAATTTATTGTAAGCATTTAGTGTTTAGTTATCAGCTATAAGTAATAATAAAACTTACTGGCTGCTGAAGGCTTAATTTAATGACATCTATTATGTAATTCTCATAAAAGCTGACTGCTGACTGCTGATAGCTGAATGCTTAGAAGAAATGGAGAATATGAATGTTGCAACATTTTATTTCTGTAGCCAGGGGAGAAGAACCTGCAGATATCTTATTGAAAAATGTCAGACTGGTAAATGTTTTTTCAGGAGAGATTTATGACACTTCTGTAGCCTTGTATAATGGACTAATAGTCGGTTTCGGTGACTATGAAGCCAGAGAGGTGGTTGATTTAGAAGGACAGTATCTGTGTCCTGGTTTTATTGATGCCCATGTTCATCTTGAAAGTTCTATGGTGACTGTATCAGAATTTTCCAGAACAGTTGTTCCTATGGGTACTACCTGTGTAATTACCGACCCTCATGAGATTGCAAACATCCTGGGCATAGAAGGTGTAAGATATATTCGTGATACAAGCCGCTCTTTACCTATGAGGGTTTATATTATGCTGCCTTCCTGTGTTCCTGCAACTCATATGGAAACCTCAGGAGCCAGTCTGACAGCAGAAGATCTTATTATGATGTTTAATTATCCCCGTGTTATAGGATTGGCAGAGATGATGAATTATCCGGGAGTTATCAATCAGGTTCCGGAGGTATTAGCAAAACTGGAAATTATAGAAAAACATCCTGTAGATGGCCATGCTCCC
>JAKJGF010000039.1 GCA_022704525.1 Bacillota bacterium
CTTTACAGATAGAACCGGAAGATATACAGGTAAATATTAATCTTGGTAAACTTTATCAAAAACGTGAACAATGGAATATGGCCATAAGTCATTATCAGGATGCATTAAATATATCGCCCCATAATATAACAATATTAAATGGTCTTGGTGATTCCTACAGAGGAAAGTGTAAATATGATAAGTCTTATCTCGGTACAACTATAGATATCTTTAAGAAGGTTTTATCTCTGGATAAGAATAATCTAAATGCTTTATATAATCTGGCTAATATAGCACAGGAAGAAGGAGATTTCCAGGATGCTATTAATTATTATAAAAAACTTCTGGAAATAGATGACACACACACACTGGCTTATATAAACCTTGGCAGAATATATGAAATAATGGGATATTATGAAAAAGCTTTAGATTCCTGGCTTTTAGCTCTTGATAGTGATCCCGGTAATATTAAATTACTTCTTTCAGTAGCCAATTATTCTCTTGAACATGAAGATTATGAGAAAGCTCTTAAATATGCAAAAAGAGTTGTCGAGGAGATACCGGGAAATCTTCAGGCTAATTATATAATGGCAGTAGTCTATGTAGGGAGAGATAAACTGGAACAGGCAAAAAAATACCTTGAGAGGATTCTTAAGGAAGATGAAGGTAATATTATGGCCAATTATAATCTTGGTCGTTATTATGAACAGGAAGGACTTTATGAAAAATCAATAGACTATTATATAAAAGTACTGACCACTGATCAGGTATATAAGCCGGCCATGTCCAGAATGGCTTTTTGCTATATACAGATTAATAAAAAGGAGCGTGCTCTGGAGATATATGAAAATCTTGCACTTCTGGAACCTAAAAATTCTGAATTTATCCTGAAAGTTGCAGAACTCCAGAGAGACCTTGGTAATGAAGATAAAACAATAGAATATTACAAAATAGCTCTTAATTTAAAGGGAGATAAAAATGATCTTTATTTTAAACTGGCCTCTTTATATTTTGAGAGAAAAGAATTTTTATTTGCAAAGGATATGTACATTAAATGTATAGAGACAGGGGAGATTAATTTTGATATATATAAGAATATTGCAACCTGCTATGAAAAAAATGGTGACTTCGAGCGATCCCTTCACTTTTACAATGAAGCTCTGAAGCTAAAGGACGGAGATATTGACTGTTTATTTGGCCAGGCTTCATCCTATGAAGGAATGGGGAAATTAGAAGAAGCCATGCATTATTATAGAATGATTCGGGGAATAGCTCCTCAGGATAGCAGGCTATTTTATTATTTTGGAAGATATTCTCTGAAAACAGGTAATATTCAGGAGGCCCTTCAATATTTACAGAGCTCAATGACTATTAACCCTGATTTTGCTTATTCTTTTTATGAAATTGGACATTATTGGATTAAAGAAGGAAATTTTGATAATGCTCTTCAATATTATTCCAGAGCCGTGACTTTAGAACCAAAGGATATTAATTTAAACAAAACCATGGGGGATATGCTTATATCTCAGGGTAGATATACTGAAGCTCTACCTTATTATGAGAAAATTCTGGAACTTGATCCTGAGAATAAGGATATTAATTTGCTTGCAGGAGAGATATACTTTAATAATAAAGATTATGAGAAAAGTTTTATCTGTTATGAAAAAGTCATAAATAAAGATCCGGAAAACTCAAAAATAAACTTATCTCTGGGAGATATATATTATATAAGGGGTAAATATAACCTGGCTTTAAAGTATTATAATAATTGTCTCAGGTTAGAACCCGAAAGTGCAATATTGAATAACTGTGTGGGTTTACTTTATTACGATCAACAATTCTATGATATAGCCGTAAAAAATCTAAAAAGAGCTATTGACATAGACCCTCATTATTTCTGGGTATATAATGAATTAGGGGTAATAAAAAGAAAAGAAGGGAATATAGAAGCAGCTATGAGCTATTTTCAGGAAGCTCTTACCTCCTCAGAAAATGATATTATGGCTTTTGCCTATCATAATATGGCAGAAATTTATTATGACAGAGGCTTTTTTGAAGAAGCTAAAAATTACAATAGTAAATCCCTGGAAAAAGAAGAAAATTCTTCTGTTTATTATCATCAGGGACTTATATCTTATAATCTTAAAGATTTCTCCAGTGCTGAGGACAACCTTAAACGTGCTATAGACATGCTACACAATGAAGATGACATAAATCTTATTTATGCTCCCTTCAAAAATTTTAAAAAAATCCTTAAAAAGCTTCCTGATAAAAGCGATATATTATATAATCTTGGTAATGCCTATATAAAACAGATTAAAGAACAGGAAGCTATGGAATGCTTTCAGGAGTATCTTAAGATTTTTCCCCGGGGGCCAAAAGCTGAGGAAATAAAGAAATATTTGAGAGATTACGTAAAAAATAAAAAAACCTTATCTTCCTGAAGACTTTATAATCAGTTGTATATCCTTAGTACAGCTCCAGATAAAAGAGTATCCAAAAACTTTAAATATATACATCTGTCTCTGTCCGGGCTCTGGAGCAAAAGATATGCCGTCAAAGGAAAAAGTTATACCTTAAATAAATAAAAAACTGTATATTCTGTAATAACAGATTTCATCTTAAGAGGATCATAGATTTTGCAGAAGAGCCCTGACAGAGACAGGCTATCCATATGGATACCAACTTACCTGTTTCCGTATTTAGGAATGAGAGCAGTTACTTTTATAAAGATGGATAAAATGTTGATAATAGAAATTATAAAATATTTACTTTACGCATTTTATATGATTTTTCTTTATTTTCTTGGACTGTGGGTCTTTCAGGATGCAGACAGACGAGGCCTTAATGGTTATTACTGGTGTATTGTCTGTGTATTTTTTCCTCTGGGAGGAATACCAATTTATTTAATTCTGAGGCCCAAAAACATAATTAAAATCTGCCCTGATTGTGAAACTTTAGCTGAGAAAGATTCTGTTCTTTGTTACTACTGTCCTCATAACCAGGAGAGGCAAAAGCTTCCTTTCAGAAGGTATATCACCGCTCTTATTTCAGGATTACTATATAGTGCATGGATGACTATTAAATATTTCTGTTTTCTTTCTTATAATGGTCTTTACGAAGAGATATTTATTCTTTCCACCCGAAAATTGCGTAAAATGAATTCTTTACTCAAAAGTCATTATTTTCTTAAAAGCCCTGTCCGTATAGCCAGAAAAACAGAGAATGAATTTTCCATGCCATCATTTTCTCTTACCTATGGTGAAACTCCTTATTCTACAGCTCTCCATATATTAAAACATTTAAACATAAAAAAAGATGATATATTTTTTGATATCGGTTCAGGTACGGGTCATCTGGTCTTCTTTGTAAATATATATTTTAATATACCCTCTCTGGGTATAGAGTTAGTCCCATTTTTTGCAGAAAAAAGCAAAATTATAGCTAAAGAACTTGCCCTTCAGTATGTTGAATTTATAGAGGGAGATTTTCTAAAGGAAGATCTATCCAGAGGAACTATATTTTATTTAAATTGTCTTGCTCTTAACAGAGATTTGAGGGAAAAATTATTTGAAAAAATTAAATCTATCAGAGATGGTTCTAAAGCTATATCTATTGGATTTCCTATTCCACATCTTGATATAACAAAAAAATACACCTGTTTTTTTTCCTGGGGATGGGAAAATGTTTATATTCATGAAAAATATTCTGATTGATTTGTTGACCTCTTAAAGAAAATACTTTATAATTTCACCATAAAGAACCGATCATAATTTTCAAGAGAAGAATTAATAGATTTTTTATGACTCTTCAAATACATAAATATAAAATTTCATAAAAACTCTCTGGAGGGCAATAAATGGACTATAATTTTGAAATCACTGAAAAACCGACTCCACCTAAAAACAGGTGTATAATTTCGGGTTCTGCTATAGAAGAAAAGTATAAAATATTTATAAATTATCTGGCCATAGCCAAAGCTATGAAACATGGTCTTAAAGATACCATCAATGAAATGGGGGGACTTCTTATAGGGAATATATATTCTGACAAACGAATAGATGATGACTTTATATATCTTGATATAAAGACTATCTTACCTATTTCCAGAATTGGTTTACATAAGAAGTTTACCTTTTCAGAAGAGGAGCTAGAAAAGTTAAAAGAAGAAGCTAAAGAAAAATTTCCTGAAGATAATATAGTAGGTTGGTATCATTCTCATCCAGGATGGGGTGTAGAACTTTCTGAAGATGATCATGAAACACATATGAACTTTTTTAACGCCGAGCAATATGTATTGCTTATAGTAGAATCAGTGGCAAAGGATTTTGCTATCTTTGGTACAGATAAGGCTGGTGAAAAAGCATATCCCACAAGAGGCTATGTTATATATTGTGATACAAATGATGATATCCCTAAAATGAAGAAACTCGTTGATATGGTAGAACAAAATCGTGAAAGGAAAAAAGATAAAGAAATAAAACCTGAAATAAAAATAGAAGAAATAGAAAAAGAAGAAACAGATTCCACAGATGAAGAAAATTTATATCTCAGTTTAACACATCCCAGAATTATAATAACTATTTTAAGCAGTATAATTATAGTTTTATTAATAGTTCTTGCTGTTGGAAAAACTAAAATGGATAATTTAAGAAAGAAAGCTCTTTACAATCAGGGAAGCTTTACTATAGAAACCAGAGAACCTGAGAAAGGTAAAAGAGAAATATTTATAGATTTTGATTTTATAAATGAAACACTCAAGATAATTGCTATAGAAGATAAAGAAGAACAAAAATGGAGGATAGAAGAGATATATATTAAAGAAGGATCTTTCCCATTTCAATTAATAGCAAGACTTGCTGCTCCCACACCTTCGCCGGTATCTCTGGAAGAGACACCTGCAGAATATACAAGTCCTGTAACTGAACCAATAACTGAGACACCTGTAGTTAAAGCTCCTGCAGAAACGGCTATAACAGTTGTAGATGCAACTCCTACAACCGGTGAAACCTCTATTTCTATAGCAGATAACTCTGCAGTTAAAGATAATGTAAACGCCTGGATCCATGCATGGAAATCCGGAGATATAGAGAAATTTAGAGGCTTTTATTCTGAGGATTTCAAAAATTCCAGGTGCAATAATCTGGAGGATTGGATGGAAAATAGAGTTTTCGAAAAAATATTTGAAGGTAACCCCCAGGTAGACATAGTTGGTGAAATAGAAGTTACACCGATAAACAGTAATGAAATAACAGTTAAATTTGAGCAATATTTTAACGGATCCTTTGTGACTAATGGCTATAAAACTCTAAAGTTTACTAGAGAAAATAAAAAATGGCTTATAACTGAAGAAGAATTTGAGCTGAAATAAAACGTAAGACGTGGAACTCAAGTTTCACGTCTTACGTTTTACCCTTTACCGGAGACACTTATATCATTAAATAATAGAGGAGGTGTATAATAAGAACTACTGAATTCGTCAAGTTCAGGTTCTGCACCTATCATCTGGATATTTTCAAAAAGTTTATATATATTTCCTGCAATCATTGAATCCATAGCTCTCCCAAGAATTTCACCATTTTTCACATAAAATCCTATTCCTACATTTACAGATAAATCTCCTAAAAGTACATTTCCACTGTGAGCACCTACAAGATAATCTGCAATTATCCCTTCTTTCATACCTGAGATTAATTCTTTATTATCACCTGGCAGGAGAACCATTGTTGAGGTGTTGGGAGTTGGACTCATATCTATGGAAGAACTCCAGAAACCTCTTTTATAACCATTCCCGCTGCTTCCATTACCATATCTGCTTCCTGTAGAAAGATCAAAGAGAAAATTTTTTAACACACCTTCTTCAATTAAAAATTTCTTTTTAGTTGGTGTACCTTCATCATCAATAGGAGAAGTATGAGGGAAGTATTCCAGTGTAGGGTCATCTATTATAGTAAAGACAGAGGGAAATATTTTTTCTCCCAGTTTCTTTGTAAGAGGACTGGTGCCTTTGAGAATACTTTCTCCATTTATAGCTTCTTTAAAGCGATGAAGTAATGCCCATATACATCTTGGAGTAAACATTACTGCCATTCTTTTTGTAGGAACAGAACAGTGTTTTTCTATAAGGCTATATTCCCGGACAAGTTCTTTAATCTTTGCATCAGGAAAAGGTGAAAGTTTACCCGAAATATGGCATCTGTTAACACCTTCTTTACTCCCTTTTAAAAGACCTGTAACACTTATATCAAGTAAAGTCTGCTGATAATTATTGTCTTTTCCATTTGAATTTATTAATCTGGTATGTTTTACTGTTTTTTGCATCTGAAGATTCACATGCATATGAGGAGCAAGACTTAAAGTTTTTTCTATTATCTCATCAGCTATCACAAGAAGCTCTTCCGGCCCCAGAGAAGCCATTTCAGCATCGAAAATCTGACGGGTGTCACCAGATTCCGAAGGGAAATGAAAATCTACTTTCTGACCATATTTAGCAGAAAGTAAAGCTTTGTCTACTAATTCTGTAGCAATATCATAGGAATTACCACAGGTATTTCCCAGACGTCCCTTATGTATAACCCTCAGACTGAATTCCTGCACGTCTCTATTAATTATATCATTAAGCTTTCCTGCATCATATCGTATAAGACTGGACTGAGTCATTACTGAAAGTATCTCTGCTTCGTCTACTTTTTTAAGAACCAGTTCTAACATTTTTTCCATTACTACATACCTCCAATTACTACATCTTTAACCATTAAATGAGGCCCTCCGTGGCCTGAGGCCCAGATCATCTGCATGGGGCCCACACTGCCCTTTCCACATCCCCCTGATTCATCCATGGCAAAATCACTTCCTATGGCTACTATATTTTGTAATGTAACAAAAAGATTTCCTGTAATATTTAAATCACGAACCATTCCTTCAAGTTTGCCTTTTTCTATCAAATAACCGTACTGAGCCCCAAAAGTAAACATATCTCCAATGGTCTGACCTCCTCTATGGCCTATCAAATATATGCCTTTATCTATGGAAGATATCATTTCTTCCAGTGTAGAAGAACCCCGTTCTACAAATATATTCGACATTCTCACTATAGGAGTAAAATTATAGTCTAAAGCCCTGGCATTTCCTGTGACAGGTTCGTTAAATACAGATGCAGATGCTCTGGAATGAAGTCTTCCCACGAGAACTCCATCTTTAATTAATAAATTTTTACGAGAAGCCACACCTTCATCATCATATACATAGTGACCGCAGGCACCGGGGAAATTACCTTCATCAGAAATATTAAGTATTTCGGGCCCCATTCTTCTGCCCATCCTCATTTCCTGCCGGATTGATTGATTGTTTACAATCGAATCTGCTTCACTGAGATGTCCGAAGGCTTCATGGGTGAATACACCACTGATACCCGGATCAAGTATAACAGTATAAATCCCGGGTTCTACAGGTTTTGCTGTAAGTAATTCTAAGGCTACTTTGAGTTTTTTCTCTATATCGGAATGACGGTTTTTCAGTTTTCCATAATTATCACTTGCTCCCAGGTGTATGGCAGCACTCTGTATAATACCATTATCTCTCGCTATTATACGTCCATAAATAGCACAGAAAAGCTGTTCCTGGTTTATACAGGTTCCTTCTGTATTTATAAAAAGTTTTTCCGAAGCATGTTCTTCATATAACATATTTACAGTTTGAATCTTCGGAACATTAATAGCTATATCCAGATATTCCTTGAGAAGGTCTTTTTTTTCTTCAAGGCTTATTGACCTTGGATCAATTTCTGGATTGACCTTTACATTATCAGTAACTACAGGAACCGGTGCAAGAATTACTTTATCTTTCTTTCTCTTAGCAGAGCTTTTAGCCGATAGAACTGCAATACCCAGAGCGTGACCGAGGTTATCCATATCACTCCAGGAATTACATCCTGTAGCACCATCACAGAGAGCTCTTATATGACCTCCAATCATAGTGGATTGACTTATTTCTTTCAGATCTCTCCCTGAAAATAAAACCTTGGAATGAGATATTTTTTCCCATCTTGCATCCATATAATCTACATCAGCATTAGATAAAGCTTTTTTTAATACATCTTGCAACATTAATACCCCCCAACTATATATTTATGGATAACATTCGATGTAAATTATTTAATTCCTTGTAAGAAATATCCCGGTCAGGAGAATCTATTCATTATTCTACTTATTATTCTGTCAGTTCGGGAATTTCAGAAATCTTCCAGTTCCATCCAACCCTGGTAAAAATTAATTCCTTTGAGAACTCCCATCTTTCATTTTTTCCTCCTGCAGCAGATATAAAGCAGGATATTCTTCCATCTTCAAGTTTTCTTTTATTATCTATCTGCCAGACCATATCCTTGAAATAATCCCTTGATGCCCAGATGCCGAGATGCCCCCTCTTATCCTGAATCTGTTTTTCCACATAGGTAAGGGCTTTTCCGGTAAAACATTTTTTTATTTTGTTAATATCATAATTTTGAAGAGCTGTAATGAGAGTGGTTATAGTTTTTTCAGGCCCCGGTATAAGACGTTTTATAAGGGCCATAATTGATATAAGTAATAAAAAGATTAAAACCAGTAGAGCTATTTTTTTTATATTCATAATTAAACGCTTTCAGCAGTCAGCTTCAAGAAAGCTGAAAGCTATACTATAACACAGGAAAATTCTTCTCAGTCCTTTTATTAAACCGCACAACACCCCTGTTAAGAGCTTCAAGGATCGTCTCATCTAAATTTACATTTCCCTTTATTTGATTTCCCTCTTTATCTACTTCCACTGGTATATTATTCAGATATTTACAGGGAGAACCGTATTTTTCTCTTATATATTTAGCTCCCTCTACACCCCTTGCTTTAATCTCTATAAGAAATATTTCGGGTTTTTCTTCTTTCATGGCTTCATCTATATCATATCTCATAAGATCATCTCTTGCGAGATCAAAAGATGAGGCCACTACATTACATCCATAATTTTTTTCAAGAGAATAAAGAAGCTTATCTTTTACTTTTTTTGGGGCAGTGCCGAGATACATAATCTTTTTACCTTCAACTTCTTTTCTTACATTATTAACATCTCCTATTATTTCTGGCTCAAAGTATGTCCTTATTACAGGAAGGGAAGGATTTCTCTCTTTTAAAGCTTTTTCTACCTGTTCTATAGTTTCCACTGTGGCAGTTTCATACTGACAATGAGCCAGTATAATACATTCTGTACCATCAAGTCCCGGGAATTCCTTTAAAAGTGATATATTAATATCTGACTGAACAAGTGTTATTGTGGCATCTACTCTTGTGGGAGGATGTTCTCCACCGCTTCCTTCGTGGAGTATATAATTTCCCGGACAGATTTCAGATGCTTTTAATCCCAGTTCTACATTGGATACAACAAATTCGTGAAAATACCCTGCTCCTGCCCTTCTGCATCCTATAACAGAAATTTTCGGAGCAGATTTTCCCGTTTTTTCTTCATAAATATCCATATAATGTGAAAGTATAAGAGCATCTTCATAAACATCTGAAGCACCGTGGAGTTTAAAGGAGAGAAGTCTTTCCAGATATTCAGGTTTGAAACGACTGTTATACAGATCCTCAAGAGTTAATTCCTCAGGGGGTTTTAATGAGTGTTTATTAAATATATTAACTACAGGAGGAGAGGGAGGGCCTCCACGGGAATGGGTCATAACTATGGCTTCCCAGGGTGTATTATAACCTCCGAGACCGCTCATAAGTTTACTTATATAAACACCAAAAGCAGTCTTCCCCACCCTCTTATCTGTAGCATAAAGACCTATACTCGGTTTTATTGCCTGGCTTTTACCTGTTTTTTCGGCGAAGACCGTGCCTCCGGCAATATATTTTGCCCCATATGACACAACTATAGAAGCATATCTATTCATAATATCCCTGTTTACCTGAGGAGAACCTGAAAGTTGAATAACCAGATCAATATCCCTCTCTTTAAGGGCTTTCTTTATACCTGACACAGGGTCAGAAATTCCATCATCAGGATCTCCTTCCATTATGACTTCCACACCGAATTCTTTAAAGAATTCCTCATTAAAAGTAGAAGGACTCTTCATTTTCTCTGTTCCGCCGAGCCAGACAAGTTTTAAAGGCACAAAATCAAATTCCTTTATTAATTTTTTTATGCCGTCTATTGTATTATCAGGCTTATGGACTCCATCAATTAATACGACACCTTTTAGTTTTGACACTTTAAATACCTTCCTTTAAGTTCGTGAAAAGTGAGACGTGAAAAAAGTTTAGTCTTGAGGATTGGACAACTTTTAACTCTCAAGAGTCAACTATAAACCAACTCATCACGCATTGCCTATGAGATTTTTACAAATTTTTCTCTATCTCACCTATTACATCTTCAAATATTCCTAAAGCTTCATCTGCATCAGATTTTGTAATAGTCAGGGGAGGTGACATACGTATGGAATTAAAACCACATCCAAACATTATCATACCTCTTTTATAAGCTCCTCCCACAATGACACTCTTTATATCTTTTCCGTCTGTTGTGAAATCATCGGGAAATCTCTCTTTAGTTTCTCTATCTTTAACTATTTCAATTCCTATCATAAGTCCTTTACCACGGACATCTCCTATTATCTTATGACGGTCTTTCATATCCTGAAGTTTTTCTATCATATAGGTTCCTGTCTTAGAGGCATTCTCCATAAGTTCCCCTTCTATCATTTCAAGGGTTTTTACTGCCACTGCTGTAGCAAGGGCGTTGCCTCCGAAGGTGCTTCCATGAGAACCGGCAACCCATCCTCTTCCATCTATAGACGGATCCATCATCTTAGAAGGTGCAATTACTGCACTTATGGGAACTCCTGAAGCAAGACCTTTTGCAATGAGTATTACATCAGGTGCCACATTCCAGTGTTCTATGGCAAACATCTTTCCTGTCCGGCCAAGACCACTCTGGATTTCATCCACTACAAAAGGGATTTCCCATTTTGTCGCTATGGCTCTCAGGAGTCTGTAAAATTCCGGGGGAGGTACTATATATCCACCTTCACCCTGTATTGGTTCTACAAAAATTGCCCCCACCTCAGTGGGATCTAAAAGACGGACAAATATATGATCCGTAAGGAATGATACACAGGGCAGCATGGGAATACCCTCAAATTCTCCCTGTCCTTTCATACAATCAGGATAGGACATTTTAAACATACATCTATAACAGTATGGATAGAGTGTATGAATTATTTCTGATACAAGGGGAGCGAAATGAGCTCTCTGAACTTTTTTACTTCCGCTCAGAGACATGCCGCAGTAAGTTCTCCCGTGAAAAGCTCCGTAAAAAGATATAGCCTTTGATCTTCTTGTATAATATCTGGTGAGTTTAAAAGCCGATTCCACCATTTCTGCTCCGGTGCAACCGAAATAAACCTGTTTTGGAAAATCTCCAGGAGCAAGGTCTATGAGTTTCTTTGCCAGGGTTACCTGTGTGTGATAGTAAAAATCACTTCCCGGATTATGGATAAGAATTTCAGACTGGTCCTTTAAGATTTTCACTATTTCCGGATGGGAATATCCGGTGCTTGCCACACTGTACCCGGCACCGAAATCTAAAAAGGTATTTCCATCTACATCTTTTATCCTTACTCCTTTTGCTGATTCAATAACAAGAGGAATCTCTCTGGATCTGGTATGAGCTCCAAAGATAACCTCCTTATCTTTTTTAATCATTTCAAGTGCTTTCGGCCCCAGAGCCGGTGATTCATATCTGTAATTGCCCATAGTTTTAAATATTTCTCCTTTCTAAATTATTATTCCCCATCTTTAACACATCGGAAACCCAGATCATTATCATAATTACCGGGACTGTAATTACCACGAAAGGTACTTCCACAACACTGCCAGTTATCATCCCAACCTCCGCCTTTAAGTATACGGGTAACACCTGAATAGGGCCCCCTGGGATTATTTATAGTTCCTGAAGTTACCGGGTAAAATCCATACCAGTCAGAACACCACTCCAATACATTCCCCGCCATATCCATTGCACCGGAAGGCGATACCCCCTCAGGATAAGATCCCACAGGTCTGGTATGTTTACTATTTTTATTATTTACACACTTATCCTGGTACCATTTATTACCCCAGGGATAAAGTCTACCATCTGTTCCCCTGGCAGCACGTTCCCACTCTGCTTCTGTGGGAAGTCTTTTACCTGACCATTTAGCATAGGTATTGGCACCGTACCAGGTGACAAATGTTACCGGATGATTTTCAAAACCAGCTTTTACTTTATAAATACCTTTAACTTTTACTATTTTCCCTTCCCCTTTTTTATCTCCAATATAGATCCACTTCTGTCCACTATCACCTTCTCTACCTTTAGCATTTAAAAATTTACAGTACTGGCTATTAGTGACTTCATATTTATCAATCCAGTAAGAAGCCAGATATACTTTATGTTTCGGTTTCTCATCATTCTGACGAGAGGTATCATCACTTCCCATAAAGAACTCTCCTGCTTCTATATAGACCATTTCCGAAGTGTCGACTTTTACAGGTTTCAGGGTCTCATTTACTCCTGCTTCTTCAAGAGTCTTAATTTTCTTTAAGGCATCTTCATAATCTTTTTGATTATTCTGAACTTTGTAGAGATCCCTTGCACGAATAAAAGATGCATATGCTTCTTTAGATTTTCCCGTTTTTTCATAAGTAAGACCCAGATTGTAATGAGCCACACCGTAATTCTCTTTAAAAGATATAGCTAATTGGTACTGTTTTACTGCTATACCATATTCATGCTTTTTAAAATATATTATACCTGCGTAAAGATAGCTTCTGGGATTGGAAGGATCCTTACGAATCACTTCTCTTACAAGTTCTAAAGCCCAGTCCAATTTATCAATTTTTATAAGTTCCACTGCCTGATCCAGTAATTTATCAGATTCTGCAGATTTTACAATAGTACCTGTTATAGTCATAAATATTATAACAACAAAATAAATTAATATTTTTTTCAATCTGAAAACCTCCTTAAATGAGTAATATAATGGGCAATGGGTGATGAGTGATTTGTCAGGGGAAATAAAATTAATTTTTATAACAGATAATAATTAATATGTAAAGGAATTTTCATTATTGTTAATTTCCCTGTCAATCAGCACTTTTCACTTTTCACTTTTAATAATGTAATTCTGAGTCTGCCCATGAATTATTCGACTTTCCCTGAGATACCCCTGCAGAACTATCATAATGCACTTCTGAATTCATGACAGTATCGTAATGGATATGAGTATTTTCCTCATAATTTCTGGCAATTTCCTGAGTTGCAGAATTGTCGGAAGAATAATAATTATAAGAAGGTATATAATAATTATTGTAAAGAGGATGAGTATAAGTTATAGATTTTTCAATTTGAGATAGATAATTCCCTGCTTTATTATATATTTCTCCTTTTAATTTAAGAGATATAATATTATTGAAGTACTCACGAGACTCTGAATATTTATGCTCTTTAAAGAGATTTTCTCCTAATTTTAAGTAACACAGACAAAGACCTTCTTTTGCTTTTATATTATCTTTATTTAAATGGAGTACTTTTTTAAAGTTTCTGGAAGATTCACTGTATTTCTTCTCTGATAGACATCTTTCTCCCTGATTTAAATAATATTCTACTTTCATAGAAACAAGCATTTCTCTATCAATTTTCTCTGGTTTTAATGATAAGGCACTGTCAAACCATTTGTTGGCAAGAGAAACTTCTTTTAATTTATAATAAGCCTCTCCTATGGCAATATGAGCAGAGATATCAGAAGGAGATAGAGAAATTATCTTTTTATTTACTATAATAACACGTTCATAATCTTCACTTTCCAGATAAAACCTGCTCAGACCTTTTAATGCGGCTTCATTGGTTTCTTCTATCAAAAGAACCTTCTGAAAACAATCTAAGGCATCTGTATACTCATGCCTGTCTAGAAAGATATTACCAAGCTCTATATACCTACTTATATCCTTATTTCCTTCCTTATGAAGTTTATCCAGCTCATTCTTAGCAGCAGTATAGTTTTTTCTTTTTATATAGAAGTCCAGAAGATTTGTATGTACCTCAGGCTTTGTATAATCTATCTTAATTACAGTATTTTCCGCCACAGGGATATCTTTGACCTGCAGAGGAGTTTTTTTAATTAAAACAGTCCCTCCAGGTTCTTTTCCATTATTGAAATATTTTCCGAGAATAATTATAGATAAACATAACAGGATAATCCCCACAAAGCTCAGTTTTATCTTTCTATAATCAATAATTTTTTTACTGGATTTCTTCCCTGTTTTAGGGGTGATATCTCTCATTACAGGCAATGAAGTAATAATTTTATCCCTACCATCTGATACTTCCTCAAGTTCTGCTCTCAGTTCATCAATATTTTTGTACCCTTTTTCTTCCTTAGAAAGAGCCTTCATAACTATTGAATTCATCTTCTCCGAAACATTCTCCAGTGGCGTAAAGGGTTCCGGGGAAAACCTTCCTGTTAAAAGACAGTACATAATAACCCCAAGGGAATAAATATCATTTTTCTTTCTCTCTTCTTTATATTTAAATATACCTACATCCATCAATTTTATATTCTGATCTATATTTTGAAGTATTATATTTCCAAGATTTATATCTCCATATACTATAGAAGGAATTTTTTTATGGATATACTGGAGGGTTTCAATTAATTGTTTTATCCATTCAATTACACTGTTCTCAGGAATTTTATCTGGAATATATTTTAACATGGCCGTCTCAAGATCGTTGCCATCTATATAGTCCATTACAAGGTAAGGACGTCCATATTCAATAAAATAATCTCTTATAACAGGCAAATTTCTGTGTTTGAGACCTTGAAGAATTCTTATTTCTTTTTTAAACTTATCTATATTTTCCTGGTTATCTTTTTTATCTGAAGGTATATATATTTCTTTTATAAAACAGGATGTATTATAAAGCTTCTGATCGAAAGCTTCGTAGAGGTTATCTTTTCCTATTTCTTTTATTAATCGTTTGATTTTATAACGTTTATAGAGGATGGTGCCAGATTTTAAATTGAGGTTAAGAGAAGTTTCAATAATATTCGGAAGGATCTTACCAGAAGAAATATTACCACGACTACTTTTCTCACAATCTGTAGACATTTAAATTACTCCTTTATCAAATAAGCATCACCCCCGCAATACATTTGATGGTTAGTATATTCTATAGAACAATTTTTTTCCCTTCTATAACAGTTCTAATTTTGCAAATAGTTTAAGCCTTTTTTTAAAGAGAAAATTTACGATGAAAAGACTGTGTCTGACTCTGTTTATCTATTTGTTGATAATAATTCTGTATAAGAACCAGTTTTTTAGTACCCTCATATATAAGCGACAGTCCATCATGTATATCATTTTCATTTTGAGTGGAGATAAATCTCTTCAAAAGATTAACTCCTTTCTGCCACTTATCAAAAGCTTCTGCAAGCATCTGGCTTCCTCTGAAAACCTCAAGGGTTATTTCATTATCGAGAATCTCCAGAGATTGATATCTATCTCTGGAGTCTGTAATTATCTGACTTATTTCCTCCAAAAACTTCATAAAAACATCCTCTGGTACTATTTTTTTTAAAACATCCATAGCAGTTGATTCTATTTTTATATAAAGAGGTGTCCTGTAAATTTCATCAGGAATTTGCTTTACCAGCTCTTCAAGAGTAAGGCTTCCCTCTAATATTACTTCATCTACAGGCAAAATCTTCCTGGATATATTATATATCTCTATATTAAGTTCTACCAATTCATCAACTATTTCCTTGAGTTCCGCATCTTCTTCATCTTCTCTATACATTACCTGGAGGGGTTCATATATTTTCCTTCTATTTTTATCTTTCTCAACATCTTTACAAACAAGGCTTAATTCATCCATCAGAGATATTGTTATATTAATAGTATCAATTAATGTTTCTTTCTCTGTGGTATTTTCTTTAATATTATCTGCCCTGCTTAATATATATTTCAATTCTTCCTGTACTTCCGATTGTTTTTTTACCCAGGATTTAAAATCGATCTTATAGGACTTTAAATCCTTATAACCTATTAATAAACTATAAACAGGTGAATCCACTGGTATATCATCAGCATATTCCATATCAGGTTCTTTAAGCCTGGAAGGGCTATAATAATTTGGAGAGATCTTAAAAGTTGAACCTGATGTGGAAATAAAATCTGCCTGGGAAAACATTAAACCGGGAGAAGTTGATGGGGAAAATTCTATTTTTTCTTTATCAGAAATTAAATCAGACAGAACAGGTACCTCTTCAGTATTTATATTATTTTCAAGTATTTCTGTCTCAATGTTTTTTACCGGAAAAAAATTAATATCAACCAGATCTTTTGTTGTTCTATCTATAAATTCTTTATTATCTGATAAAGTGGCCCCTGTCGGTGCGGGAGGCGAAGACATAGCGGTTTCAGAAATATCTTTTATTTTTCTACCTGCTTCATCTACCGAAGATTTAATCAGTACAGGGCTTATACTTTTTACTTTATTAGATTCCGATTGAGACGAAACTAAATTTAACTCTAAATTATCTTTCATTTCCGGCAATACCTTATTTATATTAACCTTAAATTTCGGTTTCGATATTGAATTAATAAAAGAACCCAGATTTTTATACATATCACTGTAAATCCGGGGATCCTTCTGATTATCTGATATAGAGCTTATGGAATTATTTATCTCATGGTACTCTTTTTCAGAAAGAACTTCAGAGTGAAAACCTCTGTTTACATCTTCTGGCAATATTTTCTCCTCCTTAACTGATTTACTGGAAAGAATAAAATGACCGGATTTAAAAAAACTATCCGGCTTCTTTGATACTTTGGATTGTATATCCCGTCCTTTTTCCACATCATTACTACACGAGGAGGAAGGTTTTACTGGCGTAGAAAGTTCCTTAGAATTCAGACTTTTCAATCGGCCAAGACGCTCTCTTATTTTTAATAATTTATCATCAGAAAAAGTTATTTCCCTGGAAGGCACAGAAAGTTGGTCAGGTAAAAACATTTTTCTCTCTTCAGGTTTATTATCAGGCTTTATTTCAGAGGAAGATATTTCAGATTCTTCTTGTAAAAACATTTTTTTGGTTTTATACTCAAATTTATTCGGAATAGAAGCCCTGTCTTCAAGCAGTGATTTTTTTCTGGAAGAAAAAATAAATGCAGCTTCCATCAGTTTATCAGCTTTTTTAAGTTTTTCTATGGAATTAAGAATTATCTCTTTCTGGAGAGGTTCGGTTTTTAAAGAGGCTTCTATTTCATTTATGCACTCAATAACTAAAAGGAGACCCTGAGAATAGTGAATCCCTTTCCCGGGTTCTTTTTTTTTATCCAGAGCATTTTTTTTAACAGTAGCCACCTTGTACGCCAAAAACTCCTGCTGTATGCGATTTTTTAAAAAATCATCTACATGGCGGATAAAACCTTTTATATCCATAAAAATTTGCCTTCCAGAAAAAAATAAATCTCCTTTAACCCGGTTAAATTATTATTAGCTTTCAGCTTCTTTCATTAAGCTGATTGCTGATAGATTTAAACATAAGGTTTATATTTACTGAAGCTAATAATTAAAGAATAATGAAAATTTCTATACATATTAAATTATATCATGCCCGGGAGGCTAAATCAATTATCAGGTAGAACAAAGGAAAGATAGCTTATTTTTAAAAGTTTTTACAACATTAGAAGGATTTTTTTTATTATTAAAGAATTTTCTATTTGGTAAGATCTAAAAGAGGGAACAAATACTTATGGAAATCAGTGAAATACTCGCAATAGATATAGGAGCAGGAACACAGGATATACTTTTCTATGATAAAGCAAAATACATAGAAAACTGTCCGAAAATGATATTACCATCAGCGTCTTCGATTTTATCAAATAAAGTAAAAAGAATTACAGAAGAAGGAAAAAATATTTTCTTTTACGGTGGAATAATAGGAGGCCACCCTCTGTCATCCTATGTAAAAAAACACATAAAAGCTGGTTACAGAGTTTATGCTACATCTTCTGCAGTAAAAACCTTTAGAGATAATCTGGAAGAAATTAAAACCTGGGGCATAGAAATAGTAGAAGATGATCCGGGAGGATGTGTAAAACTTGAACTTTTAGATATTAACCTGAAAATGCTCTCTCAATCTCTTGCTCCCTATGAAATAAAAATTCCTTCACTCATAGCCATAGCTGTACAGGATCACGGGGAAAGCCTGAAAGGAAGCAATAGAAAATTTCGGTTTACTCACTGGAAAGATTTTCTTGATAAAGGAGGGCTATTTTCAGAACTGGTTTACAAAGAACCACCACCATATTTTACCCGTATGTTATCAATTAAAAAGTCTCTCTTATGTGATACCATTTTTATGGATACAGGCCCTGCAGGTATAATGGGAGCCTTCTGTGACCCAAAAGTGGAAGAACACAGAAAAACAGGGCTTATAATTGTAAATATAGGTAATCAGCATACTATATGTTCTATAGTAAAAAAAGATAAAATCTTCGCCATCCTGGAACATCACACCAGAGAAATGGACGAAGAAAAAATCATCGAGACAATAGAGAGATTTAAAAAAAGAGAGATAACAGATGAGGAAGTATTTGCAGATCGAGGGCATGGAGTATACTTTTCACCTGATCTCACAGAAGACTGTACTTCCTGGCCTGTAACAGTCACAGGGCCAAAAAGACATATAGCATTCCGGGGAAGCTATTATTTTGCAGTTCCCAGGGGAGATATGATGTTAACTGGATGTTTTGGCCTGATTGAAGCGGTTCGGACACTTTTATAGAAAGGGAAAAAAGTCAGACTTTACCTTAAAAAGTTTGGTGTTTAATATTCTAAACCCTAAACCCTGAACTCTAGAAAATTTTAAAATAGCTTGAACTTTATTAATTAAGTATGTTAGCACCTGGAAAAATAATTGATGTAAGATATGAAATAATTAAAAACGTGGAAGAAGATCATCATGGGGCCGTATATTTTGCTTATCATAAAAACCTAAAAAAACAGATTATTATTAAAGAAATTAAAGATCTTTCCTCATCTCCTGAAGAGAGAAATAAAACTCCTCTTTTAATAGAAAAAATCAGAACCTTTGCAAAATTTGATCATCCCAGCATAGTAAAAATCTTGGATTTCTTCAACATAGAAGAGAACTTTTACATAATAATGGATTATATTAAAGGCCAGAGTCTTGAAAATATAATGAAATTCAGAAATTCTGAACCTTTTGAAGAAAAGGAAATTATAAAATACTCAATTCAGCTGTGTAAAGTTCTGTGGTTTTTACATAATCAAAGGCCTGTTCCTGTAATTATGGGAAATTTAAATCCAAAAAATATAATATTCTGTAATGACGAAAATATTTCCCTTGTAAGCCTTGGTATCAACAGATATATTAATGAAAATCCCGGAGAAAAAAAAGGATTTACTGCGCCGGAAATATATAGAAAACAAATATCTCCTTTATCAGATATTTTCAGCCTGGGAAATATAATTTATTATATATCTACCGGCTTAAATCCGGCAATTTCCCAGAACTATGACATTCCTCCCTTAAGAAGCATAAATCCTGCCATATCAAGAACACTGGAACAAATAGTAAAAAAATCTACAGAACTGGAACCTGCAGCAAGATATTTAAAAATGAAGGAAATGAAGGATGCTCTTGAAGCATGCCTTAGATCTTCTGAAAAGGTTTTACTAAAAAATGAAAGTGCACAGATTGGAAAATCTGTAGATGAAGACATATTTAAATCCTCAACTATAATAACACCTGAAGACTTTAAGAAAAATTTGCATCAGGCCCTTGAGGTATGTCTTAAAACAGGAAAGGCAGAGAGGGAAAACTCTGTAATTACAACAGCAGTAAAAGATGATGAGGAACCGACATATGAAATAAATAAAAATCTTGATGAAGATCCTTTTGAAAAAATATCCATAGAAAGAGCAAGAAAAACTAAAGAACTAAAGGAAAAACAAAAAGCTGCCTATGAAAAAGTAGAAAAATCCTACAAAGAAAAAGAAAGAGCAGAAAAAAAGAAATTCTTTAAATTCATAGCTCCTGTTTTAACAATAATTATTATATTGCTCACACTGATCATTTACTTTATAACCAGGTAAAAAGAAGTGAAAGATGAAATGTGAAAAGCAAATTATATAAGTAAGTACTATTACGGTAACCACTTTTCACTTTTCACTTTTCACTTTAAGCCATTTCAAAGAACGTTTATCTATATAAATTTCTTCACCCAGGTTATTAAGTATTCCTATACTCATTTCATCATACCATTTTATTTCTCCTATTAAAATCTCTCCATCTATAAAGGTAAACTCTACTGGTATCCTGTCTATCATATATCTTCCCAGGGTTTTACTTTCAGGTTGTACCATATCCCAGCTAAAATCATTGTAATCAAAATTATCCATATTCATATTCTTTCACTCCCACAAATTAGCTTTTAGCTTTCAGCTATCAGCTTTTTTCCCTGGCTGATAGCTGATACCTGACTGCTTATAGACTTACAGGGTTCAGGTTTATAATTAAAAAACACCAATACCCAACACTATCAATTATAAGTAATTATCATATCCTCTTCCATCGGATAAAAGGTATGAGCAATTTCTATAAGATCTCTGGAGGTATTGTGCTGAAATGCAGCTACTTCAACTTCCACATCACTTTTTCTCAAAAACTTGATAAGATCAATAAAATCCCCATCTCCGCTTACCAGTACGACAACATCCATTTTGTCCTGTAAAGAAATTATATCCATAGCTATTCCAAGATCCCAGTCACCTTTAGCAGATCCATCGGCACGTCGTCTTAAATCTTTAGATTTTACTTCATAACCCACTCTTTCAAGGGCTTTTATGAATTCCTCCTGATTAATTTCCGGTGTCTGAACTATATAAGCTATGGCTGCCACTAATTGCCGATCTCTTGTCACCAGATTTAAAAGAGTTTCAAAATTTAATTTTGCCTGATAACCAATCTTAGCACCGTAATATATATTTTGAACATCCACAAAAACCCCTACCCTGGGAATATCTGTAATCTCTTCTTTTTCAGGAGAAGTCTCAATTCCCGGACGACGTTGAAGTTTTCTAAACCTGAGTTCCCACCGGATAATCTCACCTCTGAGTTGTAAATTTTTTCTCTGTAAAAGTACAAGTGATGTATATAGATCTTCCTGTAATCTTATGGCATCTTTATACTCCTTAATTTCCTTCTCCAATCTTTTTTTCTCTTTAAATAACATTTCCTGATTAAAGAGAGCTTTTTTGGCATCTTCTATTTCTCCGGCTATTTTATTATTATCCTTCTGCAAATCCTCAATCTTCTGATTTAATTTCTGATTATCTTTTCTAAATTTTTTATTAACACCCATAAGCTGATTTATGGTATTATCCCGGGCTTTAATCTTTTCCTCCAGTTCTCTGATCTTTTCTTTATCTACAGGTTCATCTTTTAATTTAATTTTATTTTTAGAAGGAGAAGGTTCTTTCTTAGAATTTAAAATTTTCTTAACCTGTTTTATTTCTTTTTTTTCATTTTTTTGTTGAGAAGTTATTATCTTCTCAACACTATGAATAAAAGGAGAGATTTCTTTATTAACCTCTTCCCTATCATCAGTTAAAATGCACCAGAGAACCTTACCAACTCTATTTTGATTAAAAATATTTTTCACATCACCCATATAATCCCTTATAGCGACAGGATCCATTTTAGATAATTTACTTTTTTCTTTCAATCTCTTTTTCAAAAGTGTCTTAGTTATAAGATATCCAATATCAGTTTTTCGAAAGAAATTATATGAGAGATTGGAAACTATAGTTTCAGAAGACATTGTGAGAGGATCTTTTCTACTATATTTAATATCATCAGAGTTATTCAGGATAGAAATTATCTCTCTCTGAGTCAATAAATCATTCATTACCCAGGAGAGACTCCTTGGAGTAAGATAATTCATTAATTTTTGATATATTCCTCCATCTTCCATTCTTATCACTTATCACCCCCTAATATAATTAAACATATGTTATCACTTCAAAAAACTTTAGTCAAGAAATTGCTATTAAAAAGAAGTCAACAATTAAGAACCCCTATTTATATAAAAATTAACTGCTAAAAATAAAGATGAAAATTAAACTTTTGAGTGAAATTTGCTTATCAATCTACCTTATGATATAATATTTACTGAAATAAATTTTGTTCAGGCTTTAGCAATAAGGTAAAATAACCTGCAATAACTACTTTTGTATAAGTTATTTTTTATAATTTTCAATAGTAATATATTACTAAAAAAGCTAAGTGCTGAGAGCAAAAAACTTGATAAGGAGAGTTTTTATGGAAGAAGATATAGCAAAACAGATATTGTCAGGAGAAAAAAAGCTAAAAGCTCTTGGAGAAAAAGAGTTAGCCATAAGAGGGAGGATGCAAAAATTACAGGAAAATCGTAAAGCCCTTGAAGCCAGACTTGGCCTTATGAAGATAGAAGCAGATATGGCAAGAGATGGTAAGATGAAAGCCGCCGTTCAGGAACAGGTAAGCCAGTTGGTACAAAAATTAAAGGATAACAGTGAAGAAGTAAAAAAAGAAAACAGAGAATTAGAAACTATCCTGGGATTTCGAGAACAGCTTCAGGAAGCAATAGCAGCACAGAAAAGACAGAATCAGGATGCTGCTCAAATAGCTGAAACAGAAGGAAAAAATCAGGAATATGAGGAAATTATAGAAAAAGTAATACAACTTTCAGAGGAATATAACCAGCTAAGAGAACATCTTCTAAATCGTTTTGAAGAAATAAAATTACTTAACAGAAGAACAGCAGAACTAAAATTAGAAATAGATAAACTCAGAGGAATACCTGAAGCAAAGAAAAATACCGGACATATAACCAATTTTGTAACTCAGACTGTAACTGTTCCATTTTTTGATCTGGATGAAAAACTACTCAAACTGGATCCTCTGACAAAATATTAGTAAAGGCATAAGATATGAAAAAAATCTGTAAATTCTTCCTGTTATTTTTTTTATTTTTCCTTATTAGAATAAATACAGGGTATACTCAGTTAATTACAGATGAATACAAACTGGAATTATTAGAAAAAGCACAAGAAATGGAGAATACTTTTCATAAATACCAGAATATAGAGGATAAATATAATCTTTTTATAAAAGCAAATGATTATATGAGTCTTCAAAATACTCTCTCTTTAACATTAGACCCACTTAATGTAATAACAGGTAGTTGTGCTTATACAAAATATCTTAATACAATGGAGAACTTTTTAACAGACAAAGATGAATTCGAACAGTATAATTCTATAGTTGTTTCTATAAGATTATATACTGAATATTTTGAAATCACCAGGGATAAAAAAATTGGGAAACATATTGCTTATCTACATAACATACAAAAAAAACACCATCTGATTCCTTATATGCATTATGGCTTTTATAAAAATGATATTTTTAATTTTAATATTGCTACTCCTGCTTTCGATTATTTTGAAAATCTTTCTCTTTCATGCTTTCAGATAGAAGCATGCAATAACTCTACTAATTCCGTAGATTTTTCTCGCTTTAAATTTTATATACAAACACTTGACGGAAAAATCCGTGAAGAAATAGATTTAGAAAAAAATAAAGAATTTTATGAGGAACTACCTCCAATGCCCGATGGATATCTCTTTGAAGATATACCTGTACTTTCTACAGATAGAGCTCTTAAGTTATTTCCTGTTATAAACAATGAAAATCTGATAGAAAAAGTAGTTATGCAGGATAAATTAAGTGACTTCAAAATAGAATCTCTATTTTTTGAAAATATAAAAGAATATAATCTATAATCTAACGTCTATAATCTCAAATAAGAGCTTTCTTTAATGCTTCTTTATTTTTTTCTATAAAAAGCTTGAGTGTTCCAAAGTTACTCTTTTCTGTCCCGATGATCATAAGGACATACTTTGTATTAACTTCTTCCAGATAAATAATTCCTTTTTCATATTCAGCTTTCCATTGAGGAACAAAAGATTTGGCTAGAGCCAGGGGAGAAGCTTTAATAGTTTTCACACATGAATTACCAACATTAGATACCTTTTCATAAGGCCCATCTTCAATAATAGATTTATATATTATATTACCATCCTTAGTGTCAACCAGTAATGCTGCAGAAATATTTTTAAGAGAAGTGAATTCTGCAAGCTTTTTTTCTACCACCGGATTTTTTGTCTTCTTTGTTTTAGGAGGTGGTGGAGTAATAGATGAAGAAGTGACAGACGGCGGAGTGACAGGTAATACAGGAGTAGAAACAGGTGTAATTAATTCTTTATTATCAAGATTAGAATAAAGTAAGATTAATTCAATTTCTTCTTTACTAAAATTTAATTTCTTCAATTCTCCACTTAATGCTTTTTCAGAAAATCTTTTATTTATAATTTTCTTTAAAGAATTTATTTTGACAAAAGATATCTTCTCTTTTAATATTTTAAGGATAACCTGATTAATTTCAAATTTTTTCTCTTGTTCTTCCGAGGATTTCTCTATAACTTCCTTCGGTTTATACCCTACTGCAAGGGTATCCACTGCTTCTTCCACAGGCAAAGTATTTAAATCTGAATTATCTACATCAAAAATTTCTTCAGATATTTCTTCATCATCCATAAATATTTCAGGAGTAGATAAATTTTCCATTACATAATTAGTAATTAAGTCAATTAAGCTAGAAGAAGCCATATCAGGAAAGGAATGTTTTACAACCTCCTGAGCAATTTGTTTTACTATCTCACGGGTATAATAGAATTGTTGTTCATCAAACTTAATTTCTTCAAGTATTTCTTTAGAAAGTTTCTGAGCCATATCTTCCATAGAAGGAAAGATTTCTTTAGAAGTCTTCTGGTCTTTGTTTATATCTGTTAATTCAGATGAGAATATTTCATCAATATTCTTAACTTCTTCTGGTTTAGGTTTCTCTTTTACTTTCACCATGGAAGGTTCTTTTTTTTGAGTAATTGAACTTATATCATCCAGAGAAATTTCTTCTAATTCAACAGTCGATCTTACGTTTATGTTAACAGGTTCCTTGGGAGGTTTTTTTTCTAATTCAGGAGTAGCTTTTTCTTCTTTAGATTCTTTATTTTTTTTCGTAAGTTCTTTGAGACGTTTAGAAACTTCTTCCATAATCTCGCCAAAATTCTTTTTACTGAAACTTACAATATTATCAACATTTATAAGATCCTGTTCTTTTAACTTCTTTTTTATAACAGTAACCTTTGGGGTAATAATCTGAAGATTTCCAGTCACAAGTCCTACAGAATATTCCACAGCAGTAATTTCATCAAGAGAAAAAGTGCCTACTTTAGTAGTCTTATTCTTTTCATTTATTTTAAATATAAGTACCCTTTTATCTGTAATAACCAGTCCCTGAAAATCTCCAAGAGACAATGAAAGACTAACTTTTTCAGAAGATTTGATATTTTCTTTATACATTTTTCCAAGAATATTTTTCATAGGTACAATAAAATTCGTATCTGACTGAGTAATAGACATTTCTTTAATCGGTTCTATATAGGTATATGATTTACTTATACTGGAAATTTTAGTTAAGACTTCCTTAAGGAGCTCATTCTGATCTACGTTAAAATATAATCTTGGTTTCAATTCTTTATCTTCTTTATCTGCAATAATATTCATAGTAATATGAGGGCCATATAAAGGAGGGGTTATTTTTATATCCTGTATATTATCATAATCGTAGGCATAACTTAAACAGCCTTTAAAAGAACCGGCTGTTATGACATAGAGCTTTTTATTTGTTCCTATAAGGGAATTACCTTTCACACCTTCAATGCAAAAATATATTTTTTCGTCTTTACCTATGCTTTCTTTCAATTTTTTAAGCAAAGGAACACTTATTTTTTGAATGAGCTCTGACATAATTGAAACTTTCCTCCCCGGGATTTTTTTAAAAATCTGAATACAGTTTATCACCTCCTTTAAGTCCTGTCAATTATAGTTAATCAAGTTTTTATTTAAAAGGGATTTTTGTTAAATATTTGAATTTTTAAATGTTTTTCGGTTTAAAAATTGGGATATAAACAAAAGTAATTCGTAACAAAATATAACAAGATAAAAATCATAAAAACAAAAACAGAACAGCATAATTAACAATAGAGAATTATCTTAGATTCTGCTCTAAATCATAAGCAGCTCTGGCAGTAAAATCTATAACAGTGGAATAAGGGTTTGTTTCACAACTTTCATTAACTTTCATTTTAACTAATCTTTCCCGGCTAATCCTTTAGATGAATTTCTCCGTCTATGAACTATGTATACTCCAATTATACTTCCTGCAATAATACCAATGACTGACATGGGAATTGGGCCGAGAAAAGCCAGACCTGCTATAAGAAACTTCTGAAGTGATTGAAGCCAGTCCGGGAAATGGACATATAACAGACACAGAGTGCCCAGCCATAACAATGTATTTGCTATAATAAAACCAGGTATTGAACCGATGGAGACTCCCAGACCATAAATACCATAACGTTTCAGAGAAGGCCTGAATATTAATACTATACTTATTATAAATATTATAGCAAAAAATACCAGATATACAGGAAGTATAAAAAAATATAGCATTTTGTTCCCCTTATTTATAAAAAAAGCTAATATAAATAAAAAATACCTTTTTATTATAATTTCTATCAGAGTGTAGTGATTCCCTCCTTTCAGTTTAAATCAGCTTCTCTGTTCTTTTTTTCTGTCGTACATTGAATTTCTCCCTTTCTATATGTTATTATGAATATGAAAGGTACACTGAGGAGGAATTATCGATGGAAAGTATTGCAAGAAAATTAGATATAGAGAAAAAATATAGTTATGCAGATTATCTGTCCTGGTCTGATGATGA
Source organism: Bacillota bacterium (assembly GCA_022704525.1). GTDB lineage: Bacteria > Vulcanimicrobiota > SpSt-956 > SpSt-956 > JAKJGF01 > JAKJGF01. Next base: position 26,967 of record JAKJGF010000039.1, read on the forward strand.
ACGATGGGAACTAGTTGATGGGGCTCCTTATAATATGAGTCCTGCTCCGACTATAAATCATCAGAGGATATCCAGGAGATTGGTTTATTATCTGGAAGACTATCTGAAAGATAAAACCTGTGAAGTATTTGCTACACCTGTCGATGTTCGGTTTCCTGAAGATAAGAAAAAGAATGATAAAGAGATCTTTGATGTTGTTCAACCTGATATTATTGTTGTCTGTGAACAGGATAAGATAGAAGATGATAGAAGTTGTATCGGCCCTCCCGATATAGCGATAGAAATTCTTTCTCCTTCTACTGCTTCTAAAGATTGTTTAAAAAAGAGAAGACTTTATGAGAAAAATAAGGTAAAACAGTACTGGATTGTAGATCCTCAGGAGGAAGAAGTTTATATTTATAAGTTACAGGGTAACGGTCTTTATGGAACTCCTGAAGAATATACAAAATCCGATAAGATAAAAGTTGACGGCTTCGAAGGTCTGGAGATAGATTTAAACCTGGTTTTCAGAAAAGTAGTCAAAAAGACGCCGGAGAAGAGTTAGCTTGCCTGAGTTTTTTAAATCAGTTCTTTAAAGAAATTTTTTACGTCTTCTGCCGGTATCATCCAGCACAGTTCATTTATTGTACAATCTATCTTCCAGTTCCCACATATGGTTATCTGCAATCAAATTCGTGGGGAGAGCATATCTCTCTTCCAGATCAGGGAACATAATAACCTTTCCTCCTCTCCGACGACCGGGGAGTAACAGAAGGACCCTGTCATCATCTGCCGCCATTGTCCTAAGAAGGGTTAATTTCACATTATAGCTGAATTACCTACGAATAAATTCGTAGGGTTCCTGCTTCGTTGACCGTGATTGCCTTCAGGTGAAAACCTTCAGGTAGAGGCACAATCTCCACAGGCGTTAATTCCCTGTATTCCACAGGTACTGATTTATTATTTAAATTTAATTTCCCTATATATTTTACTGTCTTGGCTGACTTAATGTCTCTGTCCTCACTATAACCACATACATTACAGGCGAATATTCTGTCTGAGAGAGAGATGTCTACAATATTACCGCACTTATGACACCATTTCGTTGTCGGCAAATTTCTGTCCAGCATTATTACCTGGCCCGATTGTTTTAATTTACTCTTTATCGTTCCAGGTGCTGAATTCTGAACCTGTTTCCCGAATAACCCTTTCTGCCACCCCTTTATATTCTCATCCTGCATATAGATTATTTCATTATTTCTTAATAATTCAGATACTATCTTA
>JAKJGF010000040.1 GCA_022704525.1 Bacillota bacterium
TTCACAAACACCCTGTCGAATTTCCTGAAGAAGATTTTTAATATCTTTTCGATAAAGATAAGCTATAAACATTTTTCCTCGTGGAATATTGATAGGAGAGTGGCAATCAACAACATACCGGGAAAAACAATCAACAGGTTCTGTAAAACAGTGTTCTATAAGAGAATTTTTATTCCCAATCTTAAAACCTTTTAGCACAGGAGTGGGAGCATAGTAAACAAAAGAAACAAGTTCTGGATAATCACAACAATCCAAAAATGTCCCTACTACCTTGGGACTGAGAGAATCTCCACAGGTATTCACTTCCATACATACTGTTTCAAAAGAACTTTTTCCTGTAACCTGTTTTTCCCAGAAATAACTGGCATGAGATTCTTCAATAGCCAGAGACTGCTCTACCTGACTTATTTCCATATCTCTTTCTTCTATATAACGATCCAGAACTAAAACCCTTGGATGCATATTGGGTTTACCGATCAAATTCGCTCCTGATGACTTTACTACATTCCATATCTCTTCATCGGTAAGAGTGACTAGTGCAATGCCATCACTGTTATAAGCATGTATTATAGTAGCTGTAGGAGCTGGTTCAAATGCTCTGGGTTCAGTAAAAGCCAAAAGTTCATCATTCCTTTAAATAATTCGTTATGAGTAATACGTATTTTCTACGCATCACACATCACAAATTACGATGCTTTAAATTATTATTAGCTTTCAGTTTTCAGCTTTTTCTCAAGCTGATTGCTGATAGCTTTAAACATAAAAGGTTATGTTTATTGAAATTAATAATTTAACAATAATGAAAATTCCTATGCATGTTAATATATAATAAAGTAAAAAATTATATAAGTCAAGATAATTAAGACTTTAAATGCCTGGATAAAACGCCTGCATACTTAATAGAGCTCCAGCAACTTTTACAGTAAACATCTTTTATCTTCTTACCACCAAGACAATCTCTACAAAAAAATTTTTTACACTTAAAACAGGTATATTCAGCTACTCTTTTTTCATGCCAGTTACAAAAAGTTATAACTTTTTTTTCTTTATCTTTTTTCTTTTCCAGAAGAATTTTATTCTCATCTTCCTGTTTTGCATCTTTCTGTTTCTGCTTTTCTTCGGCATCTTTTAAAAACAATTTAACTCTATCACGGGTGACTATTGGCATTGATTTCATTGGAAGTGTATCTTTTGTAGGATTATTTTTTATATTTTTTTTTGTAATTGATTTAATGTAACACTTACTGCATAATATTTCATTATCTTTTATACTTATACACTCTTCACAGAGGGGAATACGGCAGATACTGCAGCTCATAAAGGCATCTAAATTATGCAGTATACAGTACAGAAAAATTACCTCCCTCCTTTAATTAATTCAAAATTCTCAAGCCTCAGCTATAATTATTATAATTTTATAAACCCTATTGTTATTATATCAAATTTAATTTAAAATTTAAAGAAATATATTAAAAATTCAGGAGGATCTATTTTATGAAAAAATTAGAAAATTTCTCAGAGAGAAAAGGCCCTCTTTTACTTATTATTATGGATGGCGTGGGACTTGGAAAACAGGACGATAGTAACGCAGTATTTTTAGCAAAAACACCTGTTCTGGATAAACTATTTAAAAGTGATTTAAAAACACAATTACGAGCACACGGTGCAGCAGTAGGACTTCCTTCTGATGGTGATATGGGTAACAGTGAAGTAGGACATAATGCCCTGGGAGCAGGAAGAGTTTTTGCCCAGGGAGCAAAACTTGTAGACAGAGCAATAGAAAATGGTAAAATTTTTCAAACACCTGTCTGGAAAAAAATAATAGAGTTCTCTCTTGCAGGAGGAACTCTTCATCTTATCGGACTTCTATCGGATGGAAATGTCCACTCCCATATAACCCAGCTTTTCGCTTTAATAAAACATGCTGTCAGAGAAGGAGTAAAACGCCTTCGCCTTCACCCCCTTCTGGACGGAAGGGATGTGCCGGAAAAATCGGCTCTTGACTATATAAGACCTACAGAATCGCTTCTTTCATCATTAAATAAAGAACATGGAGTAGACTATAGAATTGCTTCCGGCGGAGGCAGAATGATAACCACCATGGACAGATACTATGCAGACTGGAATATAGTTAAACGCGGATGGGATGCTCACGTCCTCGGGAAAGGACGAACCTTCTCTTCTGCAGAGGAAGCAATTAAAACCTATTATGAGGAAGACCCAAACCTTATAGATCAATATATGAATTCCTTTGTTATAGTAGAAGATGGGAAACCTGTAGGAACAATAGAAGATGGTGACAGTGTAATATTCTTTAATTTCAGAGGAGACAGAGCCATAGAGATATCAAGAGCTTTTGAAGAATCGGATTTTAAAGCTTTTCATCGTGAGCGTTATCCTTCTGTTTTCTATGCAGGTATGATGGAATATGACGGAGATCTTCATATTCCCCGGAATTATCTTGTTAATCCGCCGGAAATAGAAAGAACTGTAAGTGAATATCTCTGTAAAGAAGGAGTAACAATGTTTGCTATTTCTGAAACCCAGAAGTTCGGCCATGTAACTTATTTCTGGAATGGAAACAGATCGGGCTATATAGACTCAAAACTCGAAACCTATGTGGAAATTCCTTCAGATAAGATAGAGTTTGATAAAGCACCTAAAATGAAAGCCTTTGAAATCACTGAAAAAACGATAGAACTTTTAAAAAGCGGTAAATACAAATTCGGTCGTTTGAATTTTGCAAATGGTGATATGGTGGGTCATACAGGTAAAATGGATGCAGCTATAATTGCAGTTGAAACGGTAGATGAATGTATTGGAAAATTGCTCTCTCTTATGGAGGAACTTCAGGGTATAACCATTATTACGGCAGATCACGGAAATTCAGATGAGATGTATACTATTGAAAAAGGTAAAAAAATTCCAAAGACTTCCCATACACTCAATCCTGTCCCATTTATAATAGTGGATAGCCTTTATAGTGGGGAATACAGGATGAGAGAAATTGAAAAACCTGGCCTTTCCAATGTAGCATCAACTATAGTCAATCTTCTGGGATATGAAAAAATTCCGGATTATGATGAATCACTCATAAAATTTTAAAAAATTTGCATAATCTGGCAGGATTTTTGAAGTAAATTCTATAAATTAATTTTAAAGAAAAGGAGGAGAATTATTTATGAAAAAAACCTTTTATTTTGTATTTATCTTATTAATTATCCTGATTACTCTCTATCCATCCTTTGGAGTTGAAAAGAGTGCCAGTGTTTATGTAAATAAACAGAATGTCGCTACAGTTCCAATAATCTACAAGTATAATATATACTTTGCCCCTGCTTCTCTTCTGGAGAAAGCATTTTATATGGCAGTTTCATATGATCCTCTTCTATCTGTAGTAGTTATAGAAGATACTGTTGAAAGAGGAGATGCACAGTATTCCCTTAATCACTACTGGTGGGCCATGCAAATAGGAAATCCTCTACTTGTAAAAAACAGTCCCAAACAGGATAAAGTAAAAGTAACAAATCTGGAAGAAGATGAAAGCCCTATATTAACAAAAAGTACTGTCTATATACCTGTAAAAGTCTTTGGTTCTATAGTGGGAGGTCAGGCAGAATATAAAAACGAAAAAATAGTTTTTACTTTACCTGAAAGAACTATAGACGATATAGATTACAGGAGAGAAAACACTATAGCCACAGGCAGAGAATTTACCGTTACTCCTGAAATGGCTCTAAAATTAGCAGGTTCTCTTATTAAAGGCGGGACTATAAAGTTGCCGCCCCTTCCACAGATAGAGTAAAAATATAAAGAAAAGATCAATAAGAATACTTGAAGATAAGATAGTCAAAATTATACTTTATGACGAATATGTAAAAAATATAGAAGATAAAGAAGGTTACGAACTATAAAGCATAATAAAATAACAAAAAAACAGGAAAATAAACTGATAAAACTTGCTATTAAGGCAAGGGAAAATTCCTACTGTCCCTATTCTGGATACAAAGTAGGAGCTTCAGTCCTTGCTGTAAGCGGGAAATACTATGTGGGATGTAATATTGAAAATGCAGCCTTTTCTCCCACAACACATGCAGAGGTAAATGCCATAAATGCCGCAGTTGTTGCAGGTGAAAGACGCTTTCTTGCCATAGCCGTGGTTACTGAAAATGAAGTTCCTCCTTTCCCCTGCTGTATCTGCCGACAGAGTATAGCTGAATTTGATGACGGTTCTATGGAGGTTATAGCTTTAAATACCTCCGGTACTATAAGAAAGACAGGGTTTTTAGAACTTTACCCGGAACCATTCGGGTCAAAACAATTGGGAGTGGATCCCACTAAATATTAGAGAAATAGACTTATGAAAGCAATTATATTTGACTTCTCAGGAACCCTTGACAATCTGGATGATGTTCGTCTTTCGGCAGTTGAACATGCTTTAACTGAAATCAGGGGAGATCTTTCTTATGAAGAAAGATTGAAAGAAGCGAAAGAAGTAATTGTAGAAATATTCCGTCTCGATCTTGAAATGCAATCTGCCTCTATAAAAGATATATTCTATAAGGCATTATTCCTTAAATATGGTTATACAATTTCTGATAAAATGGAAAAACTCTGGCAGATTTATTATTCTTATCGTCAGACCCACAGAGGATTACTGGAAAGCTTTGTAAATAATTTCCCTCTTATATCTAAATATAAACTATTTATACTTACCAGATCAAAAGAAGAAACAATAAGGGAACTTTTAAAAAAATATAATATAGAAGAACATTTTCAGATATACAGAACCAGAAAACCTTCAACAGAAACACTAACCTTGATAATGTATGAACATTCCCTCAAACCTGAAGAATGTATTATGGTAGGAGATGATGTTATCCTCGATCTTATGCCTGCAAAAATGCTTGGCATGAAAACAATTCTTCGTTCTGGTTATGTAGATTATTTTATTCCTGATTTTAATAATATAGATGGATTTATTTAAATCAATAGAATTACAAAAAAAAAACATTAAAATCTCTGTAAGTCACAGGATAGAAAAACTTATTCTGAAAGGTCATCCATGGGTTTTTGACACTTCCATACTTCATCAAAAGGGAGAAGGCCCTCCAGGAACTCCCGGAGTTATTTTTGATAAGAAGAATAGATTTCTTGCCATAGGTTTTTATGATCCTTTCTCTCCCATCAGACTCCGTATTCTTCAGAAGGGAAAACCGGAACTCATAGATGGAGAGTTTTTCAAAAAAAGACTGATAAAAGCTTTTTCTGCAAGGGAAATACCGAATACTACAGGATACAGACTGATTTATGGAGAAAGCGACTCTTTCCCCGGTCTTGTAATGGATCAATATGAAGATACCCTTGTAATGAAACTATATACACCTTCCTGGATTCCTCATTTAAATAAAATACTTTCACCTCTTCAGGAGATCTTCCCTCACAGGAGAATGGTATTAAGGCTTAACCGTCATTGCAAAAAATATCCAGATTATCTTTATGGGCTTAAAGATGGGCAGATTCTCTACGGTGAACCTCTTATGGGGCCTGTTATTTTCAGGGAAAATGGTCTTAACTTCGAAGCAGATGTTCTGAAAGGTCAGAAGACAGGATTTTTTCTAGATCAGAGGGATAACCGCTCATTAGTGGAGTCAATGAGCAGAGGAAAAAAGGTTTTAAATATCTTCTGCTATACGGGAGGTTTTTCTCTTTATGCAGCAAGAGGAGGAGCAAAAAAAATAGTAAGTATTGATTTAATACAATCTGCCCTGGATGGACTGGCAAAAAATTTCTCTCTCAATCCGGACCTGCCGACAGTAAATCATAAAATAATTCGGGGAGATGCCTTCAGTAAACTGACTGAATTTAAAAAAGAAAAATTTGACTTAATTATTTTAGATCCCCCCTCTTTTGCAAAGAAAGAAGCCCATAAAGAGAGAGCAATAAAAGCATATCAAAATATAAACTCCCTTGCCCTTAAAGTACTTGAAGAAAATGGAATCCTTGTAACATGTTCCTGTTCTACCCACGTAACAGAAAAAGAATTTGAATATGCTGTATTAGAGAGCCTCCGTAATAAAACCTTTAAAATTTTAAAAAAAACGGGTCATCCTACCGATCATCCAGTGTCATTTAAAGAAGGCAGATATTTAAAGGCCCTTTTTATTCAGGTTAATTAGCTTTTAGTCATCAGCTATAAGCTTTCAGCTTTTTTCCTTAAACTGACTGCTCATAGCTTTATAAAAATTTTCCCATATTTTTTAGAGTGTTTCTCAAAAAATTATTTCGAAATTCCACATATAGATTTTACCCGATTTGGATTATGAACTCAGGATAGCAGCAGAAATAAGCAGAGATAAAACTCTCATAAAATCTTATAAAGAAGGAAAGAATATCCATAAATTATATTATGAATTTGAAGAAGAGACGAATGGAACTTATGAAATTATCAGAGACCTGGAGGATAATGATATAGCAGACAGACTTATGAGGGAAATACGTTATATAACAGATGATCTCCAGTGGATGATCCCGGCGGAAGACCTGAGAGACTTCTTAAAAGAACTGCTTAAAAAAACTCCGGGAGATTAAATCTTTTCTGAGTTCTCCTCATGGCCTTTTCTAAAAACTAGACTCATATCTATCTCAAGACCTTCAAAGCCATCAACTTTTATCTTATGGGATTTCGTATATTCTTCAGGATCACCATATTTCCCATTATCCTGTAACTTATAAATATAAACTTCCTTCTCCTGAGGATCAACAATCCAGTACTGTTTCACTTTATTTTTCTCATAAAGCCTTCGTTTCTTTATAACGTCCCTGGAAGCAGTGGAAGGGGAAAGGATTTCCATCGCAATATCAGGAGCTCCAAGACAGCCTTTATCATCTATCTTATCCTGATTACAGACAATAATAATATCAGGTTGAACAACATCAAATATCTCTTTGTCATTCTTCTTCTTACCCTTAGGAAACCTGACGTCTATAGGCGTAGCAAATACTTCACAGGTTTTATCAATTAAATAATTAGCTATTTGCCTGGAAAATTCCATTGATATCCTCTGATGATTCGGTACAGGAGCAGGACTCATATTATAAGGAACACCATCAATTATCTCCCATCTTTCATCATCAGACCAGGTGAGATAATCTGCATAACTATATTTCTTATTTATATCTAATTTCCTTGCAATACTTTCCATAGGAATTCCTCCTTAATTTACCTTTTATAACTCATAATAACATATAGAAAGGACAAACTTCAATGTATGACAGAAAAAAAGAACAGGAGAAGTGTAAAGTAAAGGAAATCTTTGAGCTTATCTGATGGGATTATTCTATAATCTTTTCCGGGAATAGCTTTTGCAGAAGTTTTAACTCCTTACATTTCACCTTTCACGTTTCAAAGGTCTTGTTATCTTCGTGCCTATCTGCCTTACTGTTTGAGGCATCTTTTTACTTTCCAGCATATCTAAAAGCCATTTTTTGAATTCATCAAACCATGTAATTCTTGACTCTCTCCAGTTTTTTAAAGCTCCCTCCACTTCCAGGGCACTCTCATATCTGTTTTTCGGCTTTAATTCAAGACAGGTCATAACTATTTGATCAAAATCAGGGCAAATCTGTTTATTAATCTCTCGTAATCTGGGAAAGGCAAATGAAAACTCTGCCGGATCTTTTCCCGTAAGGAGAAAATACATAGTAGCACCCAGGGAATATATATCGGAAGAGGGAGTGGTCTGCCCCCTGCCGTACTGTTCAGGAGGCGAATATCCCGGAGTTCCCAGGGGAGTTGTATCTTTTAATTTCTGTGGTTCATAAAAACGGGCTATACCAAAATCTATAAGGCGAACTTTCCCATCTATATTAAGCATAATATTGGAAGGTTTTAAATCCCTGAATATAACAGGAGGATTTCTGGTATGAAGATAATGAAGTACTTCACATAACTGAAGTGCCCAGGGATATATTTCCCGTGGAATAAAAGTACCATTTTTAGTTACTATATCTTCAAAGGTAAGTCCCTCTATTCTTTCCATTATGAGATAGTTTTTCTCATACTCAGTAAAATAATCCACTACCCGTGGAAGGCCCCAGTGAGAAAGTTCCATAAGAAGAGAGGCTTCTTTTGAGAAAAGCTTTTCCTCATGACTGTGCCAGAATTCCTTGGCCGCCCATGTGGCACCTTTCTCCTTATGATCTCTTACCAGGTATACTGCCCCCATACCACCCTGGCCCAGTACTCTTAAGACCCTGTATCTATTTCTGATTATAGAATCTTTTTCGAGTAATTTAATCATTGCACTTCAGCATCTAAAACCTTTTTTAATAAATAATTTTCTCCGAAATTATTATCCCAGTATGTTCTACCTGTCTCACAATCAATATAATAAACAGCAAATAAAAAATGAGGGCTCTTACCTTCTCCAATAGATATAAACACAGACATAACCCTCCATATTTCTATTCCTCCTGAGAGATTACTATCATAAATAGCAGAAATATCCTGCCAGTTAACACCTCCATCAATACTTACCCTGAAACCTGCATGTTTTTTATATCCCAGATTTTTTAGATACAGTCTCCCTTCTATACCATAATAAGGGAGAATATGTCCAAATTTATAAAAAGCCTGTCTTAATGTCTTTCCTTCCAGAAGCCCTGTATTCCCTCCTACTTCTCCTCTTCCAAAACCTGCTACTTTATAATTTCTGCCATTATTATTATCCCAGAAAGAACCTTCACTATTTTCATAGTTAACAACAAATTCTAATTCAGAAAAATCTACAGAACCTTTATATAAAGAATGAGTCGGATAAACACGTTTCAAATCAAGCCTCTTATCAATCCAGGAAGAATCTTTCCTATAATGTATCTTTACTGTCCTCTCATCAGATGTGCCAATATTTTTCACATGAACTTCAAAATCCGTATATAGAGAAGTTTCTTCCTCTGATTTACATGGTAATGCCTTTAAAAGTCTTACAGGATTGCAGGATAACATGAATTACCTCCTTCTTATTTCGTAATGCGTGATGTGTGAGATACATACTAATTATAGTATATTTCATAACTTATTAGAATTTAAATAATTCGTGATGCGTAATGCGTAATGCGTAATGGGTTAATCTCACGCATCACGCATCACGCTTTAGGAGGTTCTTAATTATGGATTGTTATGAAACTAACTATAATTACTATTATAGCAACTCACTTTTAACTTCTTTTCACTTTTAACTTCTCTAATATTACCACAAAAAAAATAAAAAATAAATATCTCCTTTTGAAGGGTTGTTCATTCAGAACAAGAAATTACTAAATAATTATTACCGCTCCAGGTAAAAAAGTATCCAAAAAACTTTAAACATATACATCTGTCCCTGTCCTGATTCTGGATCCAAAAGATATGCCGTCAAAAGAGAAAGTTATAACTTAAATAAATGCTAAACTGTAGATTACTGTAATAACAGATTTCATTGTAACAGGATCATAGATTTTGCGTAAGAGCCCGAACAGGGACAGGCTCGCCATATGGATAATAACTTACCTGCTGCCAGTCCAGGTAGAAAGTATAGATTTAGGAGGCAATGTATGAAGGTTAAATTTTATGGTACAAGAGGATCTATTGCCATTTCAAATCGGGAAAGTATTAAATATGGTGGAAACACAACATGTATTAGAATTTATTCAGAATGTTTACCGAAAGATCTGGTTATGGGAATAGATGGAGGTACAGGTTTTGTTCCTATGAGTTACGATATACTTCGTGAAGGTGTAGTAAAAGAAGTTGTACTTATGTTCACTCATTATCATCATGATCATATCCTGGGATTATTCCTTTCTCCCATTACATTTATGAAAAATATCAAATTAAAATTATTCGGGCCTGTAGATGGAAATATAGGAGTTAAGAAAATGATGGAAGATTTTATGAGACCTCCATATTTTCCGGTACACTATAAGGAAGTAAACAGTCATATAACATGCATGAATCTGGAATTTCCAAGAACCCTTGTAATACTTTTTCATCCTCATGGATATAAGATTATGAATATAGATGACTTTGAACGTATTACAGGAAGTAATGGGTTTATACCCATAGGAAAAGGAAAATATCCTGTAGAGGAATTTCTTGTTGTTACAATGTATAAATCCCGCCATCCTGAGCAGACTGTTTCCTATAGATTTGAAGAAAAATCAACAGGTAAAAAGTTTGTTTTCCTCACAGATCACGAAAATGAAGATGGAATCCCGAACTCCTTTAAAGCTCATGTTGAAGGAGTTCATCTTCTTGTTATGGATTCACAGTACTCAAGAGAGAAATATGATAAAATGACTGCTGGATATGGACATGGTACTCCTGATTACTGTGTAAGAGTTGCAGAAACCCTGAATGTAAAAAAACTGGGTCTAACCCATCATGATCCTTCATCGAGAGATAAAGATATAGAAGCAATCCTGGAAGAAGCAAAAAGAGCTTCCACTAAAAATGACATACAGATTTTTGCCTGTGCCGATTATGAAGAAGTGGAAGTGTAATTTTTAACTATTAATTTTCAGCAATAAGCTATCAACTTCTATAGACAATTAGTTTTCTTGGATACTAAAGTTATATTATAAATATAAATGTATTGACAAAATACAAAATATATTGTATTATTAATTTGGTAATTAACGAAATTTATTTTTTTATGGAATTTTTTTTTCTAAAAAGCGACTAAATACTTACAGTAATCTTCAAATACGTTATGCCTGGGACTGATAGCTGACGTTAATAGCTATTTAAGAAAGAGGTAAAATCTATGGAGTATAATCTGACCTTATCTGAAGAGGAAAAAAAGATTTCATCATGGAAAGCCAATAACTATGAAATTGATTTATCTGAAAATTCAGTTATACTGGAAGCCCACTATCTTTCCAAAAATTATCACAGGGTGCAGGCTGTAGATAATGTGAGTTTTCAACTTAAAAGGGGGGAAATATTCGGACTTGTAGGGCCTAATGGGGCAGGAAAAACCACTCTTTTAAAAATCCTTGCCACTTTATTAAAACCCAATGATGGTTCTGCTGTTATAGATGGAATTGCCCTTGAAAACAGAAGAGAAATTCGAAAAATAATAGGATATACTCCTGATGTACTGGGTGTTTATGATGAACTTCTGGTTTCAGAATATCTGGAATTTTTTGCAAGGGCCTATTTTATGGATAGAGAACTCCATAGTTTTCTCATTGAAGAAACTATGGAAATTGTAGGGATCAGTGAGCTTGCCGATAAACCTGTAGACGGCCTTTCCCGTGGTATGAAACAGAGACTCAGTCTTGCCCGGGCACTTCTTCATCGGCCAAAACTGCTCCTTTTAGATGAACCTGCCAGCGGGCTTGATCCCCTGGCAAGACTGGAATTACGGGAAATTTTAAAATCCCTCAGAAAAAGAGGAGTAACAATCCTGATTTCATCACATGTACTGAGTGACCTCAGCGATATATGTGACCGTATCGGTATAATGCAGATGGGTAAACTGGTCTGTGTGGATAAGACCAAAAATCTACTTTCAAGAGATGATTTTGTAAAAGTCAGACTGAAAGTAACTGATAAAAGCAATGAAGCAATGACAGTCATAAAATCCATCTCTGGAGTTTCTAACCCCATCTGGGATGGTGAAGATATAGTCTTTGAATTCAGAGAAAAACCTTCTTATCTGTCTAACCTGACAAGAAGTCTGGTCCTTTCTGAAATACCGGTTTTAACCATACAAATTGAAGATTCTACACTTGAAAATGCCTATCTTGATATTACATCTAAAAGGAGGGAATATGAATGAAGAGTCTTATTAATCATCCATTGTTTTTTGCATTTTCCTGTGCAAAAAATAGAATAACCCGGAATGAATATATTAAATGGATTTTCCTGTTTCTGCCATTTATTTTTTTAGTTTGCCTCAGATTTTATTCTGATATATGTGCCTGTACTATTTTTAACTTTGCCTGTTTTCTACAGCTTTTCCTCGTAATTACTGTAACAGGCAGGGAAGCCACAACCGGCATAGTTTCAGAAAGAGAGAAAAAAACCCTTGATTCTCTAAGACTTACATCCATTGGACCTGGAGGTATTGTAATAGGAAAGATTATTCCTGACATTTTTGAATTACTCAAGATTATACTTATTACCTCACCATGGATACTCTTACTGGGATGGAGTTTTTCTGAAGCAGGCTTTATAAAACCCTTCTTTGTGATAGCTATATCTATTTATTCAGGTTTTACCATGTTATGTAGTTTTGCCTGTCTTTCAGCTTATTCTTCTACAACTTCTTCAGCTATAGTAATGTCCTGGATTTTAAGATTTATATGGATCTTTCTAACACCTCTTATAGACAGTCTATTTTCCTCCATATTAATGCGTTCCACTACAACTCCTATATTATCAAATCTTAATCCGGCTGTTCCTCTTATAGCTCTGATTATGCCGGAATCCCTTAAAAGTAGTAGCTGGAACTATGGAGTTTACATATTCCCCTTTATTATTCCTGTATTCTGCATTGCTTCTATTCTACTGGCAGCTAAATTTATCGAATCAAGTGATAAAAATTCTGTTAAAGGTGAAAGAAAAGGATTGAATTTCTTTATAGCAGAAAGTATTCTGGATAGTTTACCGGTTTTCACAAAAGTCTTTAAAAATCCAATTTTTCTGAAAGAAATGGTATCTTTTCGAAGAGATTTCCTGGGTTTAATACCGGGAGTGCTGGTTTTTATGGTTTTACTTTTAGCACCTTATTTTTATTGTGTAAACAGCGGTGTAAAGATGTCTGATTTTCGATTTAATAGACATAACAGAGATATAATTGTTGAAGATGGAATTTCAAAGGAACTTACTAAGTCACAAACATTTACTGGCAAAAGAGATACCGGTATAACCGTCACAAACAGGAAAGGACAGAAATTTCAACTCCCTGGCCATAGAGAGAATCTCTGTATGCGCCTTATACTTTACAGGTTTATTGCTCTTCCTTTACCAGGTGGAGATAATTATGCTTCAAATAATAACTATGAAAGACAGGTATTGGAGAATTCAAAAACTATCACCCTGGAAGAATGGCTTGATACAAGTAAAGATCCCGGTCCCGGCTGGGTAACATTAGATAAGGAAACAATAGAAAAATTGAGGTATAAAGTTGAAGCAGAAAATCTACCCTGGTTTGAAATTACTGATCGGAATATTCACGATATCTATAATCAGCTCGGTTCATCAAAAGCAGATTCTCTTAGTTCTATAAGAGACATAAAATTCACAAGAAAAGATTTAAGAAAGAAACTATCAGATTTAAATTTCAACACAGAAGAAATTGAAATTATTTTAAAATATAGTAATAAGGTAACAGCCTTAGAAGGGAGATTTACATACTGTGAATATAATCATAAACTTCCCAAATCTATACTGCCCAGTCAACTTGCTAATTTACAGTTAAACAGAAAAGAAATTGAAACAATTTTAAGTGTGGTAACGGTGTCTTATTCTAAAGACTCCCAGGTCTATAACACTTCTTCTTATAAGGACAATAATATGAAAAATAACAAAACTCTGGCAGTGAACAACAGTATAGTGAAAATGTCAGAAAATCGAAATATTCTACTGGGAGGATTTTATATGAGTATTTTCCTCATTCTCCTATATCTTGTAATCAGGTGTTCAGGTTTCCTGTGTTCCACTTATAATACAGAAAAAAATAAACTTACCTGGGATTTACTTATACTGACACAGCTTTCTCCAAAAGATATAATTAATGGTAAACTCTGGGGGATTTTATTTGTTCCTCTCTTACAGATGAGTATTGGATTTCTTGCCATGTCTTTCTGGATATATAAAGGTATTATTACCTTCTGGGGCGCTCTGGGTTTCTATATATTCTGTATTCTGGTAGCTGTTGTGGCAGGCCTTTTAGGTCAATATACCTCCATAACATCACAATCTGCCCATATTTCTCAGGGGAAGACACTTCTTATGGCATTTACAATAGCCTTCTTTTTACCACTGATAGAATATTTTCTTCTGGGAATAATGCATATCTTTGGAATAAACCTTAAATTTGGAAGTTTTATTTATGCACCTTTTCTTGTCAATACTTCTTCAATAATTACTTTAAATCCCTTCAGTTTTATTTTTACTTTAGTATTACTGGCTTTTATCGGTTATCTCTTCTGGACTGGTATCGAAGATAAGTTGGAAGAAGCCCTCAATTTATAAGGAATTTCTGAATATTGAGTATTGGAAGGAGAAGTTTTTTAACTTCTCCATTTTATTTTGTAATTTTTTTGACAAATAGCAAGGAAAAAGTTAAAGAGAAATAGAAGAAGAAGAAATAAGTAAAACTATAAGCTAAAACCTGAATAAAGAGAGGGGAAAAAACCTTGGCAAAAGAAACAAAACTTTTAGATAAATTAATCTTTAAATATAGAAAACCAGAATATTATATTCCGGATAAATATGACCTTGAAGAAGAATTTGAAAAATATAAAAAAAAGGTTGAAAGTGATACTCAAGAATCTACAGCATTTTTCCGTCTGGGGAGGGTATATCACAGCAAAGGAGAACTCTCTCTCGCTATTGATAATTATCAGCGTGCTCTGGAACTTGAACCTACTGATTCTCAGATCCACTATAATCTCGGCAATGCTTATTTTAAAGAAGGCAGATATGACGAAGCTCTTATGGAGTTTTCAAAATCTGCCGAATTAAATCCCCAGGATGTTTATTCCTATAATGCCCTTGCAAATACTTACTTAAAATTAGGCCGCTATCATGATGCTCTTAATAACCATAGAAAAGCTCTCAGATTGAGTGCTAAAGATCCTTATGCTTTCAAAGGCATGGGAGATGTATATATGCATCTTGGAAATTATGAAGAAGCTGTAAATTATTATCAAAAAGCTTTAGAAAGTTCACCTGACTTCTCTATGGTCTATTATAATTTAGGTGTTCTTTACGGAAAAATCGAAAAATATAGAGAAAGTATAGAACAATTAAATCGTGCTATCTCTCTGGATGAAGGGAAAGCCATATTCTATCTGGCTCTGGGTAATTCCTGGAGGGATCTGAAAAATTATGAGAAAGCTATGGAAAATTATGAGAAAGCTATCAGTTTAGAACCTAAATTAAATGATGCCTATCGCACACTGATAATATTATTATGTGATCAGGGAAATTATACAAAAGCAATAGAAAGATTGGAGCATGTAACAGATAATTATCCCTATGAAGGATGGCCCTTCGGAATACTGGCCCTCATATATTTTTTAAAAAGAGATTACCAGAACGCTATATTTTATTATGGCATGGCTATAGATTACGAACCTGATGAATCCTCTCACTACTCGGGTCTGGGAGATATTTATTACCATCAGTACGAACTTACAAAGTCCGGTAATATGTATGAAAAAGCTATAAAACTAAAACCTTCTGCCTGGGATTATAAACAGTTAGCCCGTATTTACCAGGAACAGGGGCTATGGAATCTTGCAGAAAGAAATTATCAGGAAGCTATAAGAATGACTCCGGGATTTTATGAAGCTTATATAGAATTATCTAAATTTTATAGTATTACAGGGAAACTGGAACAGGCACTCAATAACCTGGCAACTGCTCTATCCCTCCATCCCTCTATAGCAGGTCTTTATGCTCTGGAAAAGGGAATTATATTAATGAAACAGGGGCAGGAGAAAAAGGCCAGAGATACCTTTTTAAAAGGAATAGATTTTTTACTTGAAAAGATAAAAGTTGAACCTGAGAATATTCAAAATTACCTGTATCTGGGTCTTCTATGGAAGGAAATAAAAGATTATGAAAAAATGAGTGAATATATTCACAGAGCTATTGAAATAAAACCAACTGATGAACTTTATTATCATCTTGCTTATGCTTTTCACCAGACTAATAGAATGGATAAATCTATAGAAGCTTATAAGAAAAGTCTTGATTTTAACCCCCGCTTCTGCTCTGCCTATGAAGGACTTGGCATTATAAGTTTAAATGAGGGAAAATACAGTGAAGCCATAGATTACTTCAATAAAATACTTGAAATTAATTCCAGGCATTTATATGCTAACTATCATCTCGCCAAAGCACAGGAAGCCCTTGGAAATTATGATAAAGCCGAAGAAGAATATCTTTCCAGTCTTAAGATAAGCGATTTCAATCATAAAGCCCATCAGGGCTTAGGAAGTCTCTACTGCAAAAAAGGCGATTACAGTAAGGCTATAAAGCATTATGAAAGGGCTATAACTTTAAATCCAGGAGAACCTATATACTACAGTGATCTGGGTGATATGTATAAAAAGAGAGGCATGAATAAAGAAGCTGCTCAGGCTTATCAGAAAGCTATGAGATACTGCAGCCAGGAAACGACGAAACATCCCTATAAAAATCTTTATTCTGTTATAATGTGGAGACATTTGAATGTAACCCAGGCTTATACAACAAAGATAAATGAGAAAGATACAGCAGAACATCTAGAAAAAGCAGAAGATATTCTTACTCTTATACCTGTAGAACCTCTCACAATAGAACTTGGGAAGAATTTATTACCCTTTATAGATCCCAACTATGGTTCAGAGCTTTATGAGAGATTATCCTCAGTTAGAAGACATATAGCTCTGGAACTGGGGTTCGCCATACCCAGGGTTTGCTTTAAAGATAATCTTCTCCTTGACCCTGACATGTATATTCTAAAGGTCTATGATGTGGAAGCAGGAAAAGGAAATGTTATAACTCATAAAATTCTTGCTACTCACGATACAGAGCTATTAGACCTGTTAAAAGGAGAAAAATGTTATGATCCCATATATAATCTACCTGCTATATGGATAGAAGAGGATCAGAGAAAAACTGCTGAAATGGAAGGTTTTATGCTAATTGACCCTGTCAGTCTGATTACAATACATCTTGCTGAAATTATAAAGATTCATATAGACGAATTATTCGGATTACAGGAAACCTGTGAATTAATAGAAACAATAAAAAAAATTAACCCTGTAGTCGTAAAAGAAATTTATCCCTCCAGAATTTCTCTCCCGGAAATACAAAAGATAATGAGAAATTTACTAAGAGAAAGGGTTCCTATAAGAAATCTGGTGACCATATTTGAAACTATAGGTATGTATTCTCATATAAAATCACCGGATTTAATTTCAGAATATGTAAGAAGAGCTCTTAAAAAAACAATCTGTCGAGATCTTCTTGAACAGGGAAGAGAACTTATAGCCTTCACCCTCGATTCTGAGGTGGAAAAATTTATAATAAGATTATTCAAAAACAATGAAAATACTGAAAAAACAAACAGAGTAGCTGAAATTTTATTTGATTTTATCAGTAAAAAAATAAAGGAGAACAAAGATATAGGTCTTTCAAATTTAATTCTCATCTGTTCTCCTGAAACAAGACCTCTTGTTAGAAATTTAACTATTAAAGATTTCCCATATCTTTATGTTTTATCCTGTGAAGAAATAGACTCTGCCATAAAATTCAAAGATCTTGGAGATATAAAATTAACCAGAAGAGATATTCAGATGTTACAGATACAGTTATCCCCTGATGAGGATGACTTAATAGAGGTACTTGCAAATTCTCTGAAAGATGATTCTATTAAGGTAAAGATCTCAGCTCTTAAAAATATGGTAAAAATCAACAGAGATAAAGCTCTGCCTCATATTATTAATGCTATTAAAAGCAAAGAACCTGAATTACAGATAGAAGCACAGAATATTCTGGGAGAAGTGTGGAGTTCAAAGAACATCGGCAAAATGGGGTCTTAATTTCCTGAAAATGAGTGCTCCTGAAAGAAATATGAAAATTGTAAAACTCCAGAAGTAGAGGGATAATTTCATATGTTCCCAGAACCAGATATTATATATAAAACTATCTCTGTAGCCTTCAATTATATAATAAAGAGGATTGAGTTTAAAAATCCAGAAAAGCCTTTTTGGTATCATTTTAAGAGACCACATTATAGGAGTTAACCAGAAGAGAAACTGTAAAATTACTCCTATTACCTGTGTTAAATCCCTTATAAAAATAACCATAGATGAAGCTATCCATGAAAGACCGGTTACTAAAATAATTGTAGCAAATAAATAGTAAAGTACCTGTAAATTATAAATGGCAGGTATATATCCGTATATTAAGAACATAATAAATATAATAAGTATAAAAAACAGATGTATAAATAATGCTGAAAGTATTCTTATAATTGGTAGAAGACTGACTCTAAAAACCACTTTATTTACAAGGTATTTATTCTCCAGAATCGACCCTGTAGCACCATTAAAACTCTCTGCAAAGAAAAACCAGGGTATCATTCCACATATAAGCCAGAGGATAAAGGGGAAATTATCTACAGGTTGAGCTTTAAAGCCCACCTGAAAGACAAACCAGAAGATTAGTATACTTATAGTGGGATTGACAAAAGCCCAGAGTATGCCAAGGTATGAACCAAGATATCTGATCTGAATATCCTTTTTTGTAAGTTCCAGTATAATCCGTCTATCCCTTATTAACTGACCCAGGAAAAGAGCGAATTCTTTAAAATAACCGGGCAGTGGGACTAAAGATTTTAACATATCTGACTCCTTATGGGTGAAAGGTGATGAAGGCATGGTTCAAACAGGGCGAACCCAGGGTTCGCCCCTACACCATAAAACACGTCTCACACTTAATTTCCACAGCATTCATTATCTTATTCTTTCCCGGGAAACCACAGGTTTTGCCGCTTTTATACCATTCTGTCCAGCCGGAATCATAAAAATGCGCTCTGTAAATAACACGTCCTTTTGAAAGGGTTACTTTAAAAGCAACCCATGGTTGACCTCCATTTATAAACCCGCAGACATCACCATTACCGTACCAGTCTGTCCAGGAAAGCTCTCTGAGATATGCTTCATAGGAAGCTATACCTCCGTTGAGTTTTATCGCCATAGCACCTATGGGTCTCTTATTATCAGGTGTTCCACAGAGAGAACCATCACTTGACCATGGAGTCCATCCATTATTTTCTATATGGGCAGTGTAGTATATGTTTTTTTCAAGTTTCTCGGGAAGTTTCGGTATATCACTGAAATATTCTATAGCCTCTGCCGTATTAATAGAAGACAGTAAAGACAAACCCAGAATTCCACTTCCTAATTTAATAAAGTCTCTTCTTGATACTTTCATAAATTATAACTCCTTATCATAAAAACTCTAATATATAATTTCTTTATAAACTAACATTAAACCTCTATGAAATGAAATAAAATATGATAGGGTGCATTCCCGATTTGTAGAGTATTTCTAATAAAGAAATTCCGTAAGAATGAAATTTCAAATGAAGATGAACTTCAGGAAATTATAATCAATAATTTGCAAACCTTTTTTCATAATCCAAACCTGGTAAAATCTATATGTGGAATTTCGGAATAATTTTTTGAGAAACACTCTATACGATAGTTGAATATATTATAACATTTCTTCACTTAATTGTATAACAATTATTATTTTTCACAAAAGACTACTATTGACAGTAGTAGATGTACATGTTAAGATTACTCCTGACAATATACAAATGAGGTTTTATTATGAAAGAACAGGATATTAAACTGGAAAATATCCATTTATCGGGAAGCGGTATAAGAAAAGCCCTCGGCTTTCTTGAAGCAGATATAATGGAGATTATCTGGGAAAAAGGTAAACTGTCCGTAAGAGAGGTCTTTGAAATAATAAAGAACAAAAGGGATATAGCCTATACAACTGTAATGACTACGATGGACAGGCTTTATAAAAAAGGAATCCTTTCCAGAAAGAAAATAGTGAAAGGATATACGTACTGGCCGAAAGTTACCGAAAAAAGGTTAGAAAAACATATAATAAGGGAAACATTAAAAGGACTCTTTTCTGATATGAAAGAACCTGTTATGTCTTATTTCGCAAATTCGGAAGAACCTGAAGACATAGAGATAATAAAAAGTTTTGCCACTATAATAGACGAATTACAAAAAGAACAGGATAAAAACGATGGAAACAATTAATATTATAAGCTCCGTATATTTATTTTTTCTATTTCTTTCTTTGTTTGTAACAGTAATTTTTTATTTTTTTGAAAAAATTAAAGAACTGTTTATAAAAAATCTGTCAAAAAATTTTTTTATCATTACATTGTTCCCGGTATTAATCTCTTTTTATATAACACTTTATACTTACTGGGAACAAAGTAAATGTCCTGAAAACAATATTTTTGACGGTCATACAAGATGTGCCGGAATAAACGGTATAATCCATATAGCCCTTGATGCAATACCTTACGAAGTTAAAGATACGGTAATTATACTTAAAGTCGCAGCTATAATATTAATGATTATATCATGTGTAAAGATATGTTCACTTATCCTTTCAACAGTAAGATTTTATAAAAGTTTTTCAAAAAACTTGCTTCCTCCGTCAGAAAGGGTTCTAAGTTTGAGTGAAAAGTTAAATAAAAACCTGAAAAGATCAATAAAATTTCAGGAAGCACATATACCGGTAAAATATACAGGGATTACAGGGCTCTTTAATCCTGTGGCCATAGTGCCGCAAAAATTAACAGAAATATTAAATGACAGAGAACTGGAAGGTCTTATGTATCATGAAGCATGTCATATAATAAACAGGGATAATCCTGTAAGACTTATCATATTATTATGTAACAGTATTTTATTTTTTCTTCCTCTGAAATTTTATAAAGAATGGGATAAAAATAGAGATTTAGAATGTGATAAATTTTCCGTTTTTCATACGAAGAATCCTCTTGCTGTTGCATCGGCTCTGGTCAAGACAGTAGAACTTTCGGGAACTACCCAGGAAAATTACGCATTTTCCTGTTTCGGAAAAAGTTCTATCAGATTAAGACTTGAAAAATTAATTGAATACAGCAAAAAAAAGAATTCTTTTTTTACAGGCCATGTTTCCCCTCTGTTATTACTGAAAAATATAAGTTTTTATATATTATTTTTTTGTTTTCTCATCATAGTGAAACATGTTTTGAATATTGAACACTGTTTTATGGAATTACTTATTAATATTTAATAATGAGTGGTGAGTAGTGAGTGGTGAATGGTGAAAATAGGCGTTACGATTATAGACATATATTTGTCCTTCAAAAAATTTTTATTCTCCTCTTCTTAACTTTATTTCTCCTTACGTCACAGTGCAATGCATCCGAGAATATAACAATCTTAACTATTGAAGATATCATATCTATTACCATAGAAAAAAATCCTGATATAAAGGCAGCAAAAGAAAAACTTGTATCTGTCGAGGCTATGGCCAGAGGAAGTGGGAAATGGCCAAATCCTGAACTGATTATAGGCTCCAATACAGGATCTATAGAAAGGAAAGAAAACATACTCCTTTCACAGCTATTTGATATATCAGGGAAATTTCATTTAAAAGGAGAAAAATCAGAAAGAGAGGCCTTTTATGAGGCATGCCGGTTGCAGGAGGTAATCCTTGAAACGTCTCTTCAGGCCAGACTCGGATACTATGACTATTGCACCGCTTTTGAACTTTTTAAACTTCAGGAAAAAAACAGAGAGATTTTCAAAAAAGCACTGGAAAAATCGGAAATAGAATATAATCTCGGCAATATTCCTCAAGCGGAATTTCTTCGTTTTCAGATTGAAGATGCACGGGCGATACAGGCCCTTATTTATGCAGAGAATCAGCTGAAGGTTGCCAGATCAGCTATTTTCAGTATTATGGGACAGTATGACAGAAAAAATACAGAAATAGCAATTCCGGATATAAACAGTGAGTTAATAAAAATAAAAGAAATAAAAGAGGAAGAAATTCTAAATCAGGCTCTTGTGAACAGGCCTGTTATAAAAGGTCAGGAAGCTTTAATATCTGTGAAAGAATATGAAATCAGTATAGCGAAAAGAGAGAAATTTCCCGATCTTATAGTATCTTACAGAAGAGATTCAAACAGAGGAGATGAGCCGGAGGAAAATGGAGTGGTATTCAGGTTTTCTCTTCCTCTTCTTGATTATGGTTCCATAGGCTCACAGATAGATATGGCAGAAGCAGGTCAGAGACAGGAAGAAGCCATGTTATCATCTGTAAAAACAAAGGTAAAGCTGGAAGCGGAAAAGGCCTGTTACGAATTTCTTGAAGCCAGAAGTTTACTTACAGCTTTCAGAGATAAAATACTGGTAAATTCCAGGGAGCTTCTCTGGAAGGCTCAGTACGGATATGAAGAAGGAGCTTTTTCATATCTAGAATTTATGGATGCTATGAAAACCTATAATGAAATACAGAGGGAATATATAGAAGCTGTCTACAGATATTACGGAGCTGTCGCAAAATGCGAAAGAGCCGCTTCAATAAAACTGGAGGAAGAGTTATGAGATTAATCAGGCTGTTTCTGATTTTATCATTGTTATTACTGTTCATTCCTGCCTGTAAAGAGGCACATCATACTGAAGATCTTCACAAAGAAGAAACTCACGGAGAAGACGGGCATAAAGAGGAAGGTCATATTCATGGACAGGCGAGTAAATTTGTCACACTCGAAAAAGAAATTAAAGAATCTATAGGTTTAAAAACAAAAAAAATAGAATCTTCCAGTGTACCTTCTTATATGGAAACAATAGGAGAAGTAATAGCGAATTCCAATCTTCTGGTGAATATAACTCCTGTTACGGGAGGGAAAGTGAAACTTATCAGAGTAAATCTAGGAGATTATGTGCATAAAGGTGATCTTCTTTCTATCATATCCAGTTCCGATCTGGTCAGAGCAATTGCAGATTTACAGGGAGGAGCCCAGAAAGTAAAGATAGCTTCGGAAAATTTGAGAATAAAAAAAGAACTGGCAAAGACAGGGGCTTTTTCAGGGCCTCCCTATGAAACAAAAAAAGAAGAACTGTTAGAGAGAAAAACAAAATTTATTACTGCCAGGGAAAATGTAAAGGCAGCCGAGGCAAATTTCAAAGCTGCTTCGGCAGAATTTAACAGGATAACAGCCATGGAAGAAACAGGGGAATTCGGGAAAAAACCCTTTGATGAGGCAAAGATGAATTTTGCAGAAGCAGAAAGTGAATATGTACGGGCTAAAAGCATCCTGACAAAATCAGAAGAAGAGTTAAAGAGAAGTGAGAATTTATATAAAGCAGGAATAATATCAAAAAAAGAACTTCTCTCCATCCAGACAGAATATGAAAATGCTTTTGCATCCGTTACTCAGACAAAAACACGTATGGATATCGCCAGAAATATTATGGAAAGAGAAGAATCTTTTTATGACAAAGGTGTAAGAGACTATGCAGAATTACAGTCAGTAAAAGCGAAATACGCGGAAGCAGAAAAAGAATACAGGCAGGCACTTTCGGAATTTCAAAAAGCAAAAACAGACCTTGATATAAAAGAACATCAGATGAAAAGAGAAGAAACCATATACAGTAACGATCTGAACAGTGCTTACGAATTGCAGCAGGCAGAATCGTCATACAGAGAAGCACAGATTGAATATGACAGAGCAACCTCCGTGCTGGCAACATTCGGTATAACACCTGAGAATGCCGGTAAATACACAGATGGTGAACTTCCTGTATTCTCTCCCATAAACGGATATATATTGGAAAGAAACATAAATACAGGTGAATTTATATATACAAACACTATTATTTTTAAAGTACTGGATAGTTCAAACCTCTGGATAGACAGTGAAATATACGAAAAGGATTTCACAAAAATAAAAATGGGACAGACTGTTAATATAACAACATCAGCCTATCCAGATGAAATTTTTACAGGAAAAATTTTCTATATAAGCAATACATTTCATCAGGAAACAAGGACATTTGATATAAGATTTTCCTTCGACAACAGAAAGAACCTGCTCAAACCCGGTATGACAGTCAATTCAAGGATAAAAACAGATGACACACCTGGACTGATACTGCCTTCATCGTCAGTTCTGGATGATGAAGGGAAAAAAATTATTTTTATTGCAGTTAATGAAAATACCTATGAAAGACGGGAAGTTGAAGCAGAACTTCTGAGAAACAAGGAATATGTTATAAAAAAAGGTCTCTCTCCGGGAGAAGAGGTTGTCATAGAAGGTGCTTTTGAATTACGATCTGCGGTAAGCAGTGAAGCTCTTAAAGGAGGGTGCCAGCATTAAGCAGTAAGCAATGACCGGTTAACAGTGAACAGTAAGTATGAAATCACGTATCACGTATCACGTATCACGCATCACGCGTAACGGTCACAATTATAAGGAAGGTGTAATTATTGAATAACAGTGATCTGGAAAAGCCAGATTCCCTTATCACAGAGGTAATTTATCTTTCTCTTCAGAAAAGGGTCCTTGTGATTTTTATAGTTATCATGGCAGTCCTGGCAGGCATTATGTCCTATACAAAACTTTCGAGTGACATATTCCCCGATCTTACCCTTCCTATTTTTAATATACTTATAGAAAACAAATCTATGGCACAGGAAGAAGTGGAACTACTCATTACAAGACCTGTAGAGACTGCAATGAACGGACTTCCCGGCGTAACAGGTATACGTTCTACGACAATACCGGGTCTGTCGGCAGTAACAGTAAGCTTTTCCTCCGATACGGATTATTATCTAGCAAGACAGTTCGTAACAGAGAAATTTTCACAGGTCATGCCTTCTTTTCCTGCGGGCACGGAAAATCCCGTCATAGGCAGTATAACAACAAGACTGTCGGAGATTTTTCAATATACCTTTGAAGGCCCCCATGAAACTCCTGAAAAGCTGACGGAACTTCGTGAGCTTGCGGAATTTCAGCTGAAATATCAGATTATGACATCACCGAATATTTCAAAAGTGATAAACATGGGCGGATATTTCCGTCAATATCAGGTTCTCGTAGATCCTTACAAGCTTCAGTCATTAAATCTTACCCTTTCCGATATTGAAAGAGCTGTAGTAGCTTCGAACGAAGGAGCTTCCGGCAGCTTTATATCTATGGGGCCGACTGAAATGATCATAAACGGCCAGAATAACAGAATACAATCAATACAGGATCTGGCACTGTCAGTGGTGGGAGTAAGAAAACAATCAATACCAATCCTTCTTCGCGATGTCGGTTCAGTTGAAGACAGCCAGGCCATAAGAAGAGGTATTGTGAGAAGAAACGGAGAAGAAACTGTTTCAAGTACTGTTGTAAAACAGTTTGGCTCCGATACTGTTGCTACAATAAAAGAATTGAAAAAACATATTCAGGAAATAAATGCTATTCTGCCTTCCGGTTACAGAATAATCCCCTATTATGACCAGACAGAACTCATAGAAAGCGCCCTTCATAATGTGCAGAAAGCAATACTGGAAGGATCTTTTTTTGTAATACTTGTTCTTATCATATTCCTGAGAGAAATAAAAAGTTCCTTTATTGTAGCTCTTGTCATTCCGATATCCGTCATCATAACATTTCTTTTAATGTATCTTGCAAAACTTTCCATTAATACCATGTCTTTAGGAGGCCTTGCCATTGGCATAACCCTTCTCGTAGATGCTTCAATAATAGATGTTGAAAATGCGGTACGCCGTCTTTCAGAGGAGAAAAACAGATATGTGCCTCTGTTACATATTATTTATAACAGTGTTAAAGAAATGAGAAAACCTACTACCGCAGCTACATTTATAATAATTTCCGTATTTTTTCCTCTCTTTATTCTGGGAGGTCTTGAGGGGAAAATGTTTAAACCTCTTGCTTTTGCAGTATGTTCTTCTATGGCTGTAGCATTTTTACTTTCTCTCACACTTACTCCCGTACTCTGCTCCTATCTTTTAAAAAAGAAAGGAGAAGAAAAAGAATCTGTAATAACAGTAAAATTAAAAACATTTTATACTTCTGTTCTCCGTAAAGTACTGGCACGAGAGAAAATTTTTATCGGAATTGCATTAATAACGGTCATAGCCATTCTTTCATCATCTGCTTTTCTTCCCACGGAATTCATACCTGAAGTGGATGAAGGTGCCATATTTCTATCAATTAACATGCCTTCCGATATATCACTTCAGAAAGCAATAAATCTGTCAGGTCTTGTAGAAAAAATACTCCATGACATTCCTGAAGTAACGGATGTTATAAGTACTGTAGGCAGAGCGGAAGAATCCGAGTGTCCCATAGGAATAAATACAACTGAAATACATGCCAACCTGCTTCCTCCTTCAAAAAGACAGAGAAGCAGAGAAAAAATAGTAGATGAACTGAGACATAAGATCAATGAAATACCCGGTATTGCTGCAGCTATTATGCAGCCATTTACAATGAGAATAGAAGAAAGTATTGCAGGAACACCTTCTACGATAAGCGTGAAAATCTTCGGAGACGATCTGTCTCTACTTATAAAAAAAGGTAAAGAAGTGCAAGAAATAATGGAAGGAATACCGGATATTACAGATCTTAATATGGAGCAGACTACGAAAATACTGCAGTTAAAAATAGATATAAATCGTGAAGAAGCTGCAAGATACGGTATAACTGCCGCTTCTCTTTCGGAATATATAAGACTTGCCCTGGGAGGAGAAGAAGTTTCTCAGATATGGAGCGGAAAGAAAAATTACGGTATCTATATAAGACTCATAGATGAATATCGTTCCGATCCTGAAAAACTTCAGGATCTTCTCATAGATACACCTGTCGGTACAAGAGTTCCTTTAGGACAGATAGCCACTATATATGAAACACATGTGCCAAATACGATAAAACATGAAGCTCTTACGAGAAGAATTGCCATTAACTGCAATGTAGAGAGAGGTAATGTTGGAGGTGTAGTTAAATCCATAAAAGAAAAAATAAAGAAAGAAATAACCCTTCCCGAAGGATATTATGTAGTATACGGAGGGGAATATGAAAATCAGGAAAAGGCATTCCGCTCTCTTTCACTTGCAGTAATTTTCGCCGTATTTTTAGTATTCATCCTTATATATATTACCCTTGGTTCCATATCCGTAACACTTCTTATTATGATAACCCTTCCTGCAGCGCTTGCCGGCGGCATTATAGCCATGTTTATTACGGGAACTTCGTTAAATGTACCTTCATCCATAGGTTTTATTGCTCTTATGGGTATAGCTGTTCAGAACAGTCTTGTCCTCTTTACAAATATAAAAGAAATGAAAGAACATGGAATTATCGGCAGAGAGGCAATCATAAAAGCAAGTGTTGACAGGGTGAGACCGAAACTAATGACCGCCCTCTGCGCCATTCTGGGACTTATTCCCCTTGTTGTGACAAAACTCCAGGGAACAGAAATGCAGAAACCTATGGCCATAGTTATCATAGGAGGACTTTTCACATCCACCGTTTTTGTTCTCTTTATATTACCAGTTTTTTATGATATGTTTTTGAAATTCAGAGAAGGTGTTATTAAAATTTAGAATCATATATTTTCAGACACGCTCTAATAAAATAAATATTACTTTTCGGATAGGCTCTTAATATATAAACAAAGGTATACAAGTTGATTACTCCTTAGTAAAAGATTTTTCCAATAGATACTCTCAAGTTCTATTTCGGAACCTTTTAAAACCGATTGGTTCCCATGGAGGTGTTATTCAGGGTTTTTAAGCTTTAAGCACTGTCCGCCGGGTAAGAGCGAATTATTACTAATTCACCCTCCCCTAAGAACCGAACTTGAAAGTTTCCCTAAACCCTCTAAAGAGAGCCAGCGGCATTACACCCATAATGCAATTGCCTGTGGCAATCAGGAGGTAGTAATTGTAGGTTAGATAACACTTCTGTTCCTCCATCTACTCGTCTTACAATATGATGTAAATTCCATCCAGTTTCTTCAGTTATTCTCTCTTCACAACGAGGACATTTACCATTTTGAGCTTT
>JAKJGF010000041.1 GCA_022704525.1 Bacillota bacterium
AATATTTACATAATAATGAGTTCGGATAAAAACCTTTTGGTTAACGTTGTTTTTTATGTCAATTTGTATAAGTTTACATAATTTTACATAAATATAAATCAACAGTTAATATGTTTAGAGTAATTGGAATTTTAATCATAATTTGTTTTTTCTTTTACCTTTACGGAGCTACTAAAGAAGTTGATGTATATGTATTTGTTACCACCTGGGGAAGTGAAGGTAATGGCAAAAGAGAATTTAAATATCCTGAAGGTATAGCTGTAGATTCATCCTTTTACGTATATATAACAGATACAGGCAATCACAGAGTGCAAAAATTTGATTCCACCGGTAAATTCGTAACGGCCTGGCCTGTTTACGGAGCTAAAAAAGGAGAGGCCTCTTCTCCAAGCGGTATTACTCTTGATGAAGAAGGAAATATTTATATTGTAGACAGATGGAACCACCGTATAGAAAAATATGATCGGAAAGGCAACCTTATAACAAAAGAAAAACTGGAAGGGTTTGGTAATACTCAGGCCTATACCCTTTACGGCCCTGTGGGTCTTGCTCTTTCAGAAGGAGGATTTATTTATATAGCAGATCCTTTTAATCATATTATTCAGGAGTTTGACACTTCCTGTAAATTTGTAAGTCAGTGGGATTTAAGAGCACATGAGGAAACAGTTCTTTTTGGAGCTTTAGGTATTTCAGTAGATGGAAAAGGTTATATTTATGTAACAGATATTTCAAACCATTGTATAAGGAAATTTGATTGGGAAGGTAATTTTATAGAGAAATTTGGGAAAAAAGGGGAAGGTAATGGTCAGTTTTATTATCCCACAGGAATTTCTATAGATAAAAAAGGATATATTTATATATCGGATTTTAACCAGAGGATTCAGAAATTTAATTCCCGGGGAAAGTTTATAACAACGTGGGGCATAAAAGGGAGCGGTAATGGAGAATTTGAATATCCTGAAGGAATTGCTCTTGACCCCAATGAAAATGTTTATGTAGTGGACAGATGGAACCACAGGGTTCAGAAATTTTCCCCTGAAAAATAACAGGCAGGGGCACACGGCCGTGCGCCCCTACAGGATTAATTTGCGAATTGTCCTCCCGCGTCATTTATGTCTTTCAGTTTTTCTTCCACAGTCTTTTTATCAACGGGATTTTCCATTTGCATTAACTCTGCCTGATGTTTCATATGTTTTGGTATAGCTATGGCATCATAGATAATTTTAGCCACAGGAAGAGCAAAGGCTAAAATTCCTGCTGTAGTAGTTATGCCCGCTGCTGCACCCATAAGTAGTGCTGCATTTACTGCAGTAAGAGCTGCACCTTCGGCTATATTAAATCCTGCATTTACCATTTTTGTCTCTTTAGACATAAGAACATCTGCTATACCTTCAGGGGCACCATCTTTCTGGCAGGCATCATACATACCCTTTACTCCCTGAAATACCTTGTACCCTCCTCCGAGCATTCCAAGTTTTGCTGACAGGGAACTTCCAAGCCAGAGATAACTTTTCGGCACACCTGTTTTTAACGCCTGATATGCCTCATATTGGGCTCCGAATTTTCCTGTTCCCAGAATAAGTTTTGTTATTGTAGCAGCTTTATTTCCCACAGCTTTCATATTCCTATCCAGAGTATCTATACTATCTTTAGATAAACCAAAGGTTTTTAAGAAATTGTGCCAGGGAGAGTCTTTTGCTATATATTTTATAAGTTCATCCCAGTGAGTATCCCGGGCATAGGGAATATCATCATAATTATGAGTAGAACTGAAGTTTACCGAATCTTTCGCCGATACTGAATCATAACCGTAATTAGCGGGTAAATATGTTGAAAGACCTGTGGAGTTTTTATATTTCTCACCGTGGTGTTCATTTGCTATAACAGCTTCTTGCAGTGAATTTAGCAGATTCTCTGCTGACTTTTTAGCTTCTTCGTCTTTTATCCTGGGATCATCCTTCAGGAGCTGGGCAAAATGTCCTATATCGTGATAGTCATTATAGAGTTTATAATTCAAACCCTGACAAAAATTCTGACTTTTTTCTATATTTTTTCTGATGACTGCCGGGTCCACTGTCCCTGCTATAAGAACCTGGGCAAGTTTATCGGAGGACTGAATTACTTTATCTATTTTTTCTAAGTCCACAGCGGAAAGAGTGGCAGTTAATATATTAGCTGCAGGTTGATGAAAGGATTCATATACAAAGAGCTTTGCCAGATCTTCCGGCGACATAGCTTGCTCCTGACTTCCTTCCTGAAGGTCCTTCATGATCCTGTCAAGAGGCTGGGCAGTTCCTCTTTCAGTTTCTTCAGAGGCTACCATAAATTTTGCTCCATCCTTTATTGCGTGGGCAACTTCCATCTGAGCCATAAGACAGGCATCGAAATCTACGAGATCAATCTTCTGTCCTGCCACTTTAGATGCATTATCTATAACGGATTTTAATTCATTCATATCTAGAAGATTACCGCTTTTTTCATCACTGAGGACTCCGGCGAAACCTGCACCATGATTGAAGAATACTACTGCATAGTGTTCAGCAGGATATTGTTTTATACCCCATTCCAGAAAATCTGAAACTACTTTTGGGTCTCCCATATCCTGTTCGCCAAGGTCTGCAAGTTCGGGAGAATTTATTTTTTCCGGCGCAGTTGAAGTATCTTTAGTTACATAATACCTTTTTACAGTCTGAATTTTTTTCTCCTGAGACATTTTGTCCATTATTTGTTGCAAGAGTCCACCGTGAACCTGTTCTCCCGGGTTTCCACCTATTTCTGTTACTATATTTACATCTTTATTGGAACCAACAGTTTCGAGAGAATTCATTGCATCATACATAGGACCGTAGAGATTATTATTTCCATCCATATAAAGTAATACTGTCCATTTCTTCTTCTCTGGTTCCGCTGCTTCAAGGATCCCTGATAGGTCTACCATATCCTTTGAGTGGAGGAGATTAACAGACTGCTGTTCCTGTAGTTTTTTCTTTTTAAAAAATCCTTTTACTGTCTGATCGAATTGATCTATAGTGCCTCTGCCAAAATCTGGTATTTTACCTTCCATAATGCACCTTCTTCCTTAAAAGATATCTTCTCAGTTTCTATTCTATAATTTTATTTCAAAAAATCAATAATATTTTGTTAACAAAATGTTAAATTTTAAAAGATAACGCCTTGCTTTAATAGTATTTTTACAGTAGAATTGAGAAAGGAAAAGAAGATAAAAGTGAAAAGAAATGAGAAGAAGTAAAAAGTAGAGTATATGTGATTTAACTACTATTACAGTATTGTCTTATATCGCATATATCTAATATTTATTGAAGAAAGAAGGTTATTTATGATTTATTGCTGGAAATGTGGTCAGCCAAATGATGATTTTAGCGGTTTTTGTAATAGCTGTGGTGTTACACTAAAATCTCCTGTACAACCTGTTATGTCAGGAGACTCTCCTGAAAGTGCTGTAAACACCCTGATTCCTTATAAGAATATTTATGCTCTTATAGCCTACTATCTCGGTGTTTTTTCTATCATACCATGTATTGGCATAATACTTGGAATTGCAGCTTTCTTTTTAGGTCTTAAAGGCCTTGCCCTGGCAAATGAGAGACCTGAAGTAAAGGGGAAAATTCATGCCTGGATAGGTATTATTATAGGAGGATTGTTTGGATTTGGATATCTCATCTTATTTTACCTGTTTATTCTTACTCCTCATTGAAAATTCACAATTGGAGGATTCAGAATACAGAAGATAGGAGTCAGGAGTTTTATAAATTATCCTGACTCCTGAATGCGTTGTGCACGGTTCACCCCATAAATATTATATCATCTGAGGGATTATTGGACAACAGTTTAAATTAATAGACTGGGTAAAAAAACCTTTCCTTTCATAGATATTACTACCTTTCTGATTTTTTAGTAAACCCCTCGATAATTTTAACCTTTTTTATATTCCTCTATAATTCTGGAAACTTCCGGATCCGGCTGAAGGCCCTCTGTAGAGAAGAGTTTGTAATTAACCCCTATAATTTCCTTGCTTTTCGGGTCAACCTCCAGTGTCATATCACCTACAAATCTGCAGTTTGATGCGGCTTCTACTACAAGGGTATTTCTTCCATCTGGATTTCTTACCGTTTCAGGTTTATGAAGAGTTTTATGATCATGACCTGCCACTATAATATCTATACCTTCCACACTTGAACCCAGTTCTTTCATCCGTCCCACACTTTCATGGGCCAGAATTACAACTACTTCGGCGCCATCTGCTTTTGCCTGTTTTACAAGATTTGATGCGGCACTTCTTATGGATTGAACGTTTACGTCATAACCCACATCGGGATGAGCACTTGTAGCCTGTCTGGGGGTTGTAAGACCTATAAAACCGACCTTTACGCCGTTCATCTCCTGTACTAAATAGGGTTTTGTATGTTCCAGAGGTTTCTTTGAGTCTTTATATGTTACATTACCCAGTAGAACAGCAGATTCTAGCTTGGGAAGGAGATCTTCTTCCAGGTATTTACCACCGTGCTGGAATTCATGATTTCCCGGTACAAAAATTTCTAAACCCATAGAATTAAAGACCTCTGCTACAGGTCCAAAATACTGAGGCCCCGGTTGATCATTACTTCCTTCATAGGAAACATCGCCTGTGTTTACTATAAAAGAGTTTTCATCACCGTGGAATTTTTCACGATTTCTTACTACTGTAGCTTCCTTAGGTAATTTTTCGAATTTATTATCATGTTCATCATTGGTATGAATTATACTTATTTCCACAGGTGGAGAAGATGTGTCTTTAATTCCTTTGCCTTTTATTACATCTGAAACTTTCGATTCTGATAACTGGAAGTACCATTCTTTATCGGCTTTATCGGGGTCTACTTTTTTTTGAGAGAGAGAGACTCCGTCAGACGGCATAAAAACAGAAAGGATATCCATATCTATTCCAGTGTTTTTCCCTTCAGTCTTTGGAGCTTTCAGATTTGAGAGATTTGTCTGAGAAGTTATATTCTTTGAGATTTCCATATTTATTTTATTCCTTTCTTAATTTGAATATTCATTGTTATTAAAATAACTTGATTTGAGTAAAATAGCAATAGAAAATTGTAAACAAATTGTTAAAATTATGATGTTATTTCACTCGAAGCCCTATGGGAAGAGATTCTCCGAAGAGAAGGATTTTTTCTTCACTCTGAACTTCTATTATAGTTTCTACAGGTTTTATATAAATTTCCTGACATTTTTCTTTTCTCATTCTTTTTATGACTTTTTCGCGAACCTCAGGAGAAATGTCTCTTGCCCTGTCACCTGTATATCTGGCAAGACTTGCCAGTCCGAAGGCTACAGCATCTTTATCTTCCCATTTAAGGGTTAAAATCTGTTCTATCCAGGAAGATACAATCTTTCCGGGGAGTACTTTATGAATGGTACCGGTGAAAGGAAATCTTGTCCCCAGTCTTGCAAGAAGCCAGTAAGTGTTGCCGGGGTTCGCCTCTTTTCTGAATCTTCCTGTAATTAATTCCCCCAATTGAAGTTTTTTAGCCTGATCCAGTTCCTCTAAACTTACGACCATCCTTAACATTTCCAGCCTTTCCGATGCAACAGGTGGTGGACCGCTAAAAGGTTTTAACTCTTTTCTCCCTGTTAATAAATAAGGGCCAGCTTTGTTAAATAATTCTTCCTGCCATTCACCTGTAAGTCCACCTGCTACCCTTCTCCATAATATCCACCATTCCAGTCTTACAGGGATTTCTCTATTATGCTGAAGACCTTTTGAAAATATACTCCAGAGATTTTGTATTCTCCATTCATCCAGAGGACAACCAAATCCGGGTCTTAAGGTGAAACCGGCAGCATTGAGCCAGGAAGCTTCATATTCAGGACTGCTTCTTCTTTTATCTTTTATTTCTTCCAGTGTTTCCCATAGTTCTCTTATAAATCCCGTATCCCAGACTTCTCTATTTTTTCCTATCATTTTTTCTATATGGGAGAATAAGTTTTTGGGTCTTATGTCTTTTGATGTTATTCTGCCGGGTTTTTTTGTAAAGATTTCATAAATCAGCTTTTTTATTTTTTTTACTGTTTCAGTTCTTACAGGTTTATGAATAGAGGTTTTTTCTTCACTTTTAAGACGGAGATTAAACTCCAGTTCCCAGTTTTTAGAATGATCAGGTGTAATACAGCTCAATGCAAGAGTTCCCACTTCCGATATCATAGCTTTCAGATAGACAGGTATTTCCAGACTTTTATCTTCTGTTTTTAACAGTGTATAAAGAGGGGGTAGTTCTGAAAAATCCGAATTATCTATAGTGACAATTTCGCCTGCTTTATGGCCGGCCCTTATTGTGGAAGAATAAAGGGGAAAACTTATGGGTTGTCCCACAAGAAGGGTAAATTCTCTGTCAGTGATGATTACTTCCTGGCCTTCTTCAAGATCCCTTGGAATAAGGCATATGGAAGAAGGTATTTGTTCTTTTTTATCTTTTTCTATATCTATTCCAATATAATATGATCTTGGAGTTCCTCCTTTAATCCTTATACCTCTCCCTTTCCTTGTAAGGCCATAATAAACCCCTCCCCGGGCTACAGTCAGATCCATATTTTTATTAATCAGAACTTTTACCGGTTTATTTCTTTCGGACCAGGAATTTAAAATTTCTAAAATACGATTTCTTATAATAGAAGGCTTTAAGGCACCTCCATTGAATAAAATTGCATCAGGATATTTTAAATTCTCTGTTATATGAGATCTTAAAAATGATGCAAGGTGATGTGTTATGGCAGGATCTGTAGCATAGGGAAGGCCCCATTCCTGTATTCCATAACGGGAAGTTTTTTCTGAAACGGTTCTGTCTGAAAAAGGGAAAAAACCTTCCAGTATAATTTGAAGTAACTCGGTTCGGCTGATTTCAGACTGAAGCATTCCCCCTATGAGTCTGCTGCCTGTACCGGGTATAATGATACTGAAATTTTCAGTTCCTTCTTCTTCCAGTAAATATTCTTTTGCCTTCTGACTTTCCTGACATAGAGTCCCCCACTGACGGTTATCCAGATTACCATGAGACGACTTAAAACCTCTTTCTATATATTTTGCTATGGCCAAGTCCATATTGTCTCCTCCAAGGAGTATATGTTCTCCTACGGCAATTCTTTTAAGATTGATTTCTTCCCCATCTTTTTCAACATGAATGAGAGAA
Organism: Bacillota bacterium; assembly: GCA_022704525.1. GTDB lineage: Bacteria > Vulcanimicrobiota > SpSt-956 > SpSt-956 > JAKJGF01 > JAKJGF01. The sequence continues at coordinate 7,194 of JAKJGF010000041.1, forward strand.
AAATCAGTAGTGCCACCACCTACATCACAGACAATTATAAGCTCTGTTCGACCCAGAAATCTTTTAAGGGAACTTTCATAAGAAGTAAGCCAGGAATAAAAAGCTGCCTGCGGTTCTTCCAGAAGGGTAATACGTTCAAGACCTGCCATATAGGCAGCTTTTACCGTAAGAGCTCTTGCCACTTCATTGAAGGATGCAGGAACGGTAATTATTATATCCTGATTTTCCAGCTTTTTTTCCGGATCTTCCCGGGCAATCTTAAAGTTCCATGCTCTTTTTATATGTTCAAGATATTTTTTCGAAGCCTCCAGGGGTGAAATCTTCTCTAAATCCTCTGAACCGCTCCAGGGAAGAATTTTTGCAGTTCTATCAACACCGCCGTGGCAGAGCCAGGATTTGGCTGACATTACCAGTCTTCCCGGTATAAGACGACCGAGTTTTTTTGCATATTCTCCGGTAATGAGCTTTTCGTCGCTTTCCCAGGGAAGAAGGCACTCTTCAGGAGATACATCGTATTTTCCCGGTAGATAAAGAAAGGAAGGTAGTAAAGACATGTCTGCCACTTCTGCCTTTTCTATTAACTGGGGTATATGGAAAAAGTGTATATCAGGCTTTTCTGATTTTAATTCTTTAATCGATGCATATGCTACGGCACAGTTTGTGGTGCCGAGATCAATACTTACAATATATTTAGAAAGATTCATAAATTTATTTATTTTTTTCTTTTATTGAATGGTCTGGATTTTTCTTTGAAGACATAAATTATTTTCCTCTTACATCAAACTCAAGTTGCCAGCTATTTTCTCCTTCTTTTTCCACAAAATAAAGTTCCAGTGTTCCCACTTCTGTTACCTGGGATTGAAGCTTTACAGGGATGAGTTTCCCTTCTTTTTCTTCTGACTCAAGTTCTACATTAATATTACTTATTTCCTGAATATCTTCCTGCCAGTCTTCAATAGCATCTCCTATTTTATCTTCCCTTCTGGTAGAGGAAGCAAGAAAGCGGAATTCCACATTTTCTCCCAGAACAAGTCCGAAATCCTGCTCCGGTATATCGGCATATGTACCTTCTTCCATACCGTAAGGGACAACACAGAGAGCTTTTATGGGGGGTGCCATTCCCGGTATGGCAGGCATGGAAGACTGTAATCCTATATAATAAGTGCTTCCAGTACCACCACGGATTCTTATTCCTTCTCCTTTTCTTACTATACCATAATATGTAGCTCCAAAGGCAACTGCAAGATCAAGGTCTGTTGATTGCAATAATTTAACGGGAGGACTGCCTTCTTTTTCAAGCCAGGAGTTAATACAATCAAGAAGACCTGTTTGCAGTATCTTTGAATTCATTACTCCTCCGTTAAAGAGGACTGCTGTAGGGTGAAGGAAGGTCTGTTTTTCTTTCACCAGTTCAGGAAAGTTTTTCAGAGATTTCAAGTGAGAACTTAAAAATTTTGCAAGATGTTTTGTTATTGCCGGTTCCTCTGCATAGGGCAAGCCCATTTCTCTTAACCCCAGACTGGTTTTACGTTTCGGGTGATTTGAAGAAGCTATCAAAGGGAAGAAACCCTCGAGCAGTATTTTTTCAAGGTCGGTTCTTTTGATTTCGCCTTTTACACTTCCACCTATTAATTTACTTCCTCTTCCGGGTATAACCAGTGGATAAGCCTCCAGGGTTTTCTCCTGAAGCAGTTTTTCTTTTGCTATTCTACATTCATGAGAAAGTACCTGAAACTGCCAGGAATCAATATTTATCCCTTCTTTTTTCAGATTTTCCCTTACATGGGCAGCTAAAGCGAAATTCATATTATCTCCTCCGAGGAGTATATGTTCTCCCACTGCTATTCTTTCCAGTCTTAACTCGCCATCTTCTTCTCCTACTGCTATGAGGCTGAAATCCGTTGTACCTCCTCCTATGTCACAGACCAGAATAAGGTCTCCCACATGTACTTCTTTTCTCCAGTCATCTCCCATTTCGGAAAGCCATGAATAAAAGGCTGCCTGTGGTTCTTCAAGGAGCGTCACTGTAAGTCCGGCAGACTTTGCTGCTTCCACTGTCAGTTCTCTTGCTACAGGGTCAAAGGATGCCGGCACAGTGAGAAGGATTTCCTGATTTTCCAGTCTGCTTTCACCCTCTTCACCGGAAAATGTGTGGTTCCAGGCATCTTTAATATGTTTTAAATAAAGTGTTGATGCTTCCAGGGGAGAATATTTCTTTACTTCCTCATGGCTCTGCCAGGGAAGAACTTTTGCTTTTCTGTCTATATTTGGATTACAGAGCCATGATTTTGCAGAAGAAATCATTCTGTGAGGTAATTTTCCTCCGTAAGTTCTCGCAAATTCTCCTGCAGTATAATCAATATCTTTTTTCCAGGGAAGGGAAATACTGCCCGAAGGTAATTCGACTTTTCCAGGACTGTAGATAAAAGAGGGAAGGACAGGTCGTTCTTCCACCGCGCCGGCCTCTACAACCTGGGGAATATAAAAAAGAACATTTTCTCCGTATTCCTCATCTCCTTCGGGGAGTTTCATATATGCCACTGCACAATTTGTTGTTCCCAGATCTATACCTGTTATATATTTGGAATTTTTCATAGTTCAGTTTCTCCTGATAATAATATATTTGTTAGAGGTGATAGGTGATGGATATTTAACCACACTTCTAATAGTTCACCTTTTAAATCTCCACCTCTGCCGGTTCAATAATAAAAGGATCCTGACCTTCCGGCAGATCCGGTAATTTTAATCTGGAAATCTTCCACCCATGATGGCGAAGAGTGCCTTTAAAGGGAGGTTCTCCTGTAACATTACCTACAGGTCTTATCATTGAAGGATTAAATCCTTTTTCGATAGTTACTTCTTTCCCTTCTTCTTCCTGCAGAACTGCTTCTATTGTAATATAATTATCCAGAATTTTTCTGCATTTTTCATGGAGCTTTCTTGCTACAGCACCTATCTGGCCATCACTGTATGAGTCAAGTTTTTCCTGTAAAAAATCTATAAATCTTGCATCTCTCTGTAAAAGACCAAGGATTCTTGCCGCGTCAGGAATGGATTCTTCTTTACTCTTTTTTTGGATAATCTGTTTTTTTGCGAATAAGCCGGTTATATGTTCTGCAAAGTGTATATCTGTAAATATTCTGAAGAAACATTTAAAAGCCAATAAGATTTTATTCATTGCCTTCTCCTCTATAAGCATATCTTTCAGTGATGAAAGAAATTTATGGAAGAAAAATTTTATATCTATCCGTCTAAATATTATTAGACAGATTTTACTGCTAATATACCTTGTGGATTATATCTATAAGTGTTATAATTTTTTTAAATAAATCTTTTAAAGGATGTGAAAATTATGAAAAAATATATAATCCTTTATATGTTAATATTAACAATGATTATTGTCAATAGTGAAATAATTTATTCTCAACAGCAGAATAATATGATTATGGGTATGGTCAGCCAGATTTCAGGTCAGGGTTTTAAATTAATGGATATGACAGGAAAAACGACAAATGTGTCAGTTACAAAAGAAACTATGTTTATTCATTTTGCAGAACCTCCACAGACACCTGCCAGTCTTTCTGATCTTGCACAGAATGACATAGTTGTCGTAAATGGAATGCCGCAAAAAAATGGTTTTTTAGGAACTCAGGTTGGATTTTTACATCAGGGAGAGCAGATAAATCCTGCATGGCAGGAACAGATGCAGAATAATCCAAATACCCAGTATAATCCAAACACTCAGTATCATCCAAACTCCCAGTACAATCCCTATAACCAGTATAACCCAAACACCCAGTATAATCCGAATTCTCAGTATAACCCAAACACCCAGTATAATCCGAATTCTCAGTATAATCCCTGGGCAACACAGCAGAATAATTATTATAACCAGTATGAGGAAGACTATGATGAGAACTGCCCTTACTGTAATCCCAATGCACAGAATATACCCAATTCATCACCCCGGTATAATCCGAACACTCAGTATAATCCGAATACTCAGTACAATCCGAATTCATCACCCCGGTATAATCCAAATACCCAGTATAATCCAAATTCTCAGTATAACCCTTATAGCCAGTATAATCCCTGGTCAACACAGGTGAATCCTTATAACCAGTATGATGAGGACTATGATGAGAACTGTCCGTACTGTAATCCTAATGTACAGAATGTGCCAAATCCATCACCCCGGTATAATCCGAATTCACAGACGCCGCAGTATAATCCGAATTCATTACCACCCCGGTATAATCCAAATTCATTGCCATCACAGGATTAACTCTTATAATTATTGAGAAGTGAACAGAAATTTCTGTTCACTCCTCACTGTTAACTTATATGCTTATCTCTTTTATTATTTCATAAGATTGTTTATTTTCCGTATCGAGGACTTCAACGATTATCTGCCAGTTATCTTTACTGATTTGATTAAAGGATAATCTGGTTTCGAGTTTTGAGGGATCGAAAAATTCTCCTGCTGCCAGCTTTTTATGTGTGAGAGATTCTATCGCTTCTTCTATATGTTTACCCAGATCATTAAAATTTACCTTTACTTCATTTTCTTTCATTTTTCTACCACCATACTTCCTTTAGAACTTCCCTGAATATTTTATCATATATTATTTCATCTGTCTGTAATCTGTTAAGAGTTTTAAGATAATCTTCAGCATGATCTATTTCTTTTTCCATATATTCATTGATAATTTTAATCTTTGATTCCAGGTTAAATTCTTTACTGGATTTTTTTCTTTTCAGTAAATCCCTGATTTCATCTTTTAAGTTACCTTCCGGTATAAGGAGACAAAGGTTTTCAAATTCCATAGGAGGAACAGTCATTAATTATTAATCTCTCTTTTATAGTTAGTTTCATAACAATTCATAATTAAGAACCTCCTAATGCGTAAAGCGTGATGTGTGATGCGTGAGATTAACCCATTACGCATTACGCATCACGAATTATTTAAATTCTAATAAGTTATGAAATATACTATAATGTATAATAATATAAAATTTCAACAGCAGGGAGGTATATCCTTTGCTTTTAATATTATTGACTTTTTTTTTTGAGCGTGTTAAATTATTTTCAATAACTATGAAATACAGAAAAGTAACGATAGAATCATTATGAATGAAATAGAAAAACCTCCTGAATACTATAAAAGTTTATGGAAAGAAAAATTTGAAAAGGGAAAATTTATAGAAGTTATAGAAATTATAAGTGATTTAAGTAGACTTTACCCTGAGGCACGTGAACATTTATATGAGATTATAGATTGCTGTAATGAAGGATTAAATCTATTCCCAGAAGATATGGAATTACATTATCTACTGGCCATGTGTTTTGTTCATCTTAAAAAGTATGATTCTGCTGATATAGTAGCTAAAAAAGCCCTGAGGTTGAACCCGAAATATGTAAAGTTTTATAATCTTCTGGGTTATTTATCTATAGCTGATTTCGAGAAGGAAACAGCTATAAATATATATAAAAAACTTATGGAATTAGTGCCTGAAGAGGAAAATAATGCCTCTTATAATATTGGTTTTTCTCATTTCTTCTATGGACAAATAGAGGAAGCTAAAAAAATATGGAAGGATTTACTTATAAAATACCCTGAAGATAAAAGAATTCTTTATTCACTGGATTTACTTGAGAAAAATGAGGAAAAATAAAATGAAGTTAGGTCTTATAAGAGCGGCAGGTAAAAATGAAACTTCCCCATATGAACCTTTAGGATTACTTTATATAGCCAGTTATCTTGAAAAATATATGAACTTTAAAGATGTTATAATAACAGAAAATATAGATACCTTACTCAAAGAAAAACCTGATATAGCAGGTATTTCTATTTATACTATCTATTTATCAGAAGCAGAAGAAATAATAAATAAAATTAAAGAAGAATTAGGTATACCAGTTATAGTAGGAGGGCCTCACGTAACACTGTTACCGGATTTTTTGCCTGATAAAAGTGATATTGCCGTTATAGGTGAAGGGGAACAAACAATATTAGAACTTTTGGAGCTTTATTTAAGAGAGAAAAAATTTGATCCCTATCATTTAGTAAAGATACCTGGTATTATCTTTAAAGATGGTTCTAAAAGAATAAAAACACAACCCAGGGAGTTAATATATTCTTTAGATCTCATTCCGCCACCTAAAAGAGAATTACTGAAAAAACATTATTATACACCTAAAATTCTTACAGGAAGAGGATGTCCCTATAAATGTGCTTTTTGTTCTACTCCTGTATTATGGCATAAGTTTCGTATGTTTTCTAATGATTATATATACAAAGAGTTATTACAAATAGTAGACAGTTCCGGTACCAGAATAGATATAGTTGATGATCTCTTCAGTATTTCAATACAGAAGATAAAAGATTTTAGCAAATTTATAGTATCCAGAGGTATAGAGAAAGAAGTAAGTTTCTATGTTAATATAAGAGCAGACACTTTTAATGAAGAAATGTGTTATTTGTTAAAAAAAATGAATACTACAAAGGTTTTTATTGGTTTTGAATCTGCCTCAGAAAAGATATTAAAATTTTATAATAAAAAACAGACAGTTGCAGATAATCAAAGAGTTATTGATTTGTGTTATACATATGATATACAGATTATAGGTTCTTTTATAATAGGTGCTCCTATAGAAACAAGAAAAGATATAAAGGAAACTTATAATTTTATATATAAAAATTCCGAGAAAATTTATAATTTTGCCTGTTCTTTCCTTTCTCCTGATCCGGGTACAGCTATCTGGGAATATATAAAACCAGTAATGCCAGAAATAAAAACAATCGATGATCTTCTTGAAATAATGTATAGTACAAACTGGTCTGAACATTTAACTACTGAAGAATTAATTAACTATTATAGAAAAATATGTTCTATAGAAACAGCCTGTCATAAACACCTCAATAATCACCTGAAAAGGGTTATTAAATTTTCTACGGATTTAAACAGAGCAGGCTTTCAATCACCACTTGATCTTCTGTGATGATATAACAGGAGTACCACTGGCCAGTTTATCTTTCCATTTTGTAATGATTTTATCTTTTTCAGTAAGACCGGATATTATTTCCGTGTAATCCTTATCTGAAATACCGGTTTTAATTTCTACCTCTTTAGCTTTGCCGTTATCATACAGGAAGACGAAGGTTTTATCACCTTTTTTTACTATTGAAGACGAAGCTATAACAAGGACATGTTCTTTAGAAGAACTTATAAAGTCCAGTTTAATATTCATATAAGGTCTTATGAACTTTTTCAAATTCTCCGGTATATTGAAATTAATGGAGACAGTATTTTTTCCTCCTGATATTGATTCTATTGCAGTGACAGACCCTTTTAAAGCATTTTCTTTACTGATGCCATTACCGTAGATTCTAACCCTCTGTCCTACTGAGATGGAAGTTATATCTTTATCATCTAAGTCTGCCTTTATAATGAGTTTATCTACCTTCCCCACTACCATACAATGGGTACCCTGTGTAACTTCTCCTCCTGTTCTGAGTCTATCTATAAGTATAATTTCACCATCTATGGGGCTTTTTATTTTAGTCTTCAGATAATTTTCCCGGACAAAGAGAAAATTTTTCTTTTCTCGTACGACTTTTTCTTTTGCTATTTCAACATCTTCCGGGCATAATTTATTTGCCAGAGGAAAGAGAGAGATTTTTGCCTTGCATTTTTCAACTCTTTCCATTGCTGCAGAAAGGTCTCTTGTATTAAGTTCTTTATTGATGGCTGCCTGTTTTTTTGTACTTTCTACACGAAATTCCCATTCTTTAAGTTTTAACTCTGCCAGATCTACATCCCTTCTTCTTTTTGTACTTATACTATCAAAATCTTTAACTGATTGATCATAATCCAGGGATGCTTTATTATACTTGTTCTGGGCATCTTCCCACTGTTTTTTCGATATAATCTTTGCATCAAAAAGTTCCTTACTGCGTTTCATTTCCGCTTCTGCTTCTTCTTTTGCTATTTTTTTCTTTTTTAAATCAACTTCTTTTTGAGATACCTGAGATATATCCTTTTCAAGATTATGATAATTATTTTGAGATTCCTTGAGGGCTCTTTCTGCTGCATTTATTTCCTGCTGTGAGTATATTTCACGATTTTCGCAGGTGACAATTGTCTGAGTAAGCTGTTTTTCTGCATCATCCAGGGCTATTTCCAGTTGTATTTCTTCAAGTTTATTTTTTTCTTTTTCTTTTTCGAAATTTTCCTCTACTTTTCTTAGATTTAATTCTGCTTCTTTTAATTTACTCTCTCCTTCCTGATATTTATTTTCTATCTCCGGATTTTTGAGTATAAGAATTTCCTGACCTGCTTTAACTTTATCCCCTTCTTTTACAGGTATTTGATCTACGAATCCTGAAACCTCTGCAAAAATTTCTCTTTTTACTTCGACGTCTACTGTTCCATTTTCTCTTACAGAAAAGATCTCGAAATTTTTTATAACCTCTGGAAAATCTGTAGTTACTTCTTCTGGTTTAATTTTGTATTTATCTGAAATTTTATAGAATATGAATACACCAATAATACATAATAATATTATTGAAATAAATATTTTGATTTTTGTCATTATTCCATTCCTTCATCAACATTATGAGATCTCCAGGGATCTCCTATGGTTCCAAGAACAAGAGATAGTTTTTCTTTTGACAGTTGAAAGTCTATAAGGGATTGAAGGGCATTAACCCTTGCACTTGTAAGGGACTGAGTTGTTGTTGTTACATCCAGGATAGTAGCGAGTCCCATTTTATATTGAAGTTGTGTTGCCTCCAGATTTTGTTCTGCCTGGAGAACTATTTTGTTACGAAGCTCTATTTTGTTTTCATTGGATTTTAGATCCCTGAAAGAATTACGTACTTCCAGTATAATATCTTTTTGTACTTCCTCATAATTTATCTTTGCAATTTCTATATTTGCTTCATAATCTCGAAGGGTATTACTCCTTTTACCTCTGTCATAAAGTGGAAATTCCCAGATACCACTTATGTAGAATTGATATGTTGTGGCGGGAGTAATTCCGTGTTGGCCTCTGTATTTTAAGTTACCTGTAAGAGCTACTTCCGGCAGTATTGTACTTTTTTCCCGGTTATAGATTATCTGAGCCAATTCTACATCAAGGAGAGTACTTTTAATTTCAGGCCTTCTGTTAAAAGCTATATTCAGACAGTCTTCAAGATTAAAGTTAAAAGATACATATTCAATATTTTCTGTTGGTATTATTTCTGCCCCGAAATCCAGTTCCAGATACCTTACCAGACTATCTCTTGCTGTATCTCTTCTTGCCTGTCTTGTGAGAATATCATCCTCAGACTGGGCAACCTGTACCTGTGCTTTTAATACTTCTATTTCTGCAATATCACCTGCTTTGAAGCGGGCCTGGGATATATCAAGTAATTTCTTAGAATCCTCTAGTGATGTCTGGCTTATGATAAGTAATTTATCCTGACCTATGAGATTATAATAATAGGTATCTGCAGTATAGATTACGTTATTTTGCCTTGTTTCATATCTTAATATCTGTTTTTGATAGTTTATAAGAGCCTCTTCCTGGTCATAACCAATAGTGCCTCTATCATAAACAGGCTGTTTCATATTTATGCCGGCTTCATAAACAGGCGATGGCAGTGTTTCCCTGATGGTATAACTATTGGATGATAGAAAATTGAAAACAGGCAATCTTCCAAGATTTTTTTCCTGGAGTCTTCTATAACGAACTTCTAAAGTATTTTTTTCCTGTATAAGGGTAAAATTATTTTTTAAAGCCAGAGTTATACAATCTGCCAGAGACATATTAAGCCCATCCTGCTCCTGAGAGCAGGAGGGACTTATATAAAGAAAAAAAAATATAATTAAAAGAGATTTAATTATTTTTCTTATCATAATTTTTTATTAATTTCAGCATATCTTCTGCAGTAAGAACATGGGCAAAACCAAAGGCCAGATTTTTAAGGCTACTTATATGCATTTCATCATTTGCGGTACAATTACCATCTGCTATAAAAAATACCATAAAATCCCTCTGAAACGCTTCTCTTGCCGTAGTCTCACAGCAAAGATTTGTCATAACACCTGTTATTACAAGATTTTTGATGTCCATACCTCTTAGAACCAGTTCGAGCTCAGTCTGATAAAAAGCATTGTATCTTCTTTTTTTAATTATTCTTTCTTCTGGTAAAGGAGTGAGTTCTTCATAGATTTTAGCATGGTAAGTTCCTTCTTCTATAAAAGATCCCCACCATGTTGAAAGAAGTCCCCCGTCAATCTTCGGATCAATATGTTGATGGGCAGTATAAATTACGGGCAGTTTTTTTTCCCTGAAGTAATGAAGAAGTTTTTTTATGCTGGGCAGTATAAATTTTGTATCAGAAAGATAGGAATTTCCATCAGGAGAAGCAAAATAATTCTCCATATCTATAATGAGAAGAGCTGTTCTGGAAGGTTCCACTTTGCCGGGATTTCTATGGAAAATTTTTACTTCCTTCATCCATTCAGTTAATTTGTCCCTGTACATAATTTCCACCTTTCGTGATGAAAATTAAAAAAGTTATTCAATAAAAAAAGGGAAACTCCTTTTTAATGTTATATTTATTATAGTGAAAAGTGAGAAGAAGTGAAAAATGCAAAGAAGTAAGTGAGAAAAGTGAAAACTAATAACACGTCTCACTTTAAAAGGAGTGTTCTTACTTGATCCAGGTATACACGGGTAATGGTAAAGGAAAAACAACTGCTTCTTTAGGGCTTGCTTTCAGAGCACTGGGGGAGGGGTTGAAAGTTTATATGATTCAGTTTATGAAAGGGTATTCCGTTACAGGAGAGTATAAAATGGCTGAGAAAACAAAGAATTTTACTATGGTTTATAAGGGAAGGAATGCTTTCATAAATAAAACTGAAGTAACAGAGGAAGACAGACGTCTTGCAAGAGAAGGGATGAATAAAGCCAGAGAGGTTATAAGCAGTGGGAAATATGATCTTCTTATTCTGGATGAAATTAATCTGGCTCTTGATTATAAATTGATCCCTTTAGAAGATCTTCTGGAGGTTTTGAGATTGAACCCTGCACCGGAAATTGTTTTAACTGGCAGAAATGTTCCCGAAGAGATTTTAGAGATAGCTGATTTAGTTACAGAGATGAGAGAAATAAAACACTATTATAATAAGGGAGTTAAAGCCAGAAAAGGATTTGAGTATTGATAAATAATGATACGCTATCAGCTATCAACTAAAGCTTATGAATTCTGACTGTGTAAATTTAATCTGAAGACATAGAATTTAATGACATTATGTAATTCCCATAAAATCTGACTGCTGACTGCTGATAGCTGACTGCTTATAAATAATTGACTTTCAGTATGTTTTAAACTAAAATGCATGTAGATAACCCTATTACCGCTCCGGGTAAAAGAGTATCCTAAAAACTTTAAACATATACACCGTAGAAGGTGAGAGAATTGATACCTGAGAAAGATTACGAAGATGAAGAAGTCTTTAGAGAGTTTGCAAATAATGGTAAAATAGCATTTTTACTTGGTGATGTAGATACAGGGAAAACCACTTTTATTAAAAATATGGTTAATTACCTTGCAGATAAAGGGCTTAAAATCGGTATAGTAGATGGTGATATTGGACAGTCCAGTATAGGTCCACCTTCAACTATAGGTTTTTCTCTTATAGAAAATAAAATAAAATCTATAGAAGATATTCAGGTTAAAAGTTTTTATTTTGTAGGTGCCATATCACCGGTAAAACATTTACTTCCCTGTGTAGTGGGCATTAAAAAGATGGTGGATTATGGATTATCTTTATCTGCAGACAGGCTTATAATAGATACTACAGGGTTTGTTCGTGATTCTACAGGGATAGCTCTTAAACAGGCCAAGATAGAATTATTGCGACCTGATTTTATTCTCTCTTTTTCACGGAAAAGCGAGTTGGAACCAATATTATCCTCTTTTAGATACATATCTTACTATAAAATAAGAGATATTAAAATAAGCAATGAGGTAAGTAGAAAATCACCTGACTTTCGCTCGTCAGAAAGGGAAAGGAAGTTTCTGTCCTATTTTAATAAATCCAGAAAGCTCAGATTAAATCTGCAGACTACAGGTCTTTCGGGAGCATTTTTTATGAAGGGTGGAACTCCATTGCATACCAATGATTTGAGATGGATCTCTGGAGTAGTGGATTTCCCTGTATCATATGCAGAAAAAGCAGGAGATAGACTCATTATACAGATGCCTCATCTCTGTGAATTAAAGAATTTGTATGAAATAAAGACCCGTTATGGTGTATCAGATGTGGTAAGTATTGATCCATTACTGCATCTTACAGGATGTATAGGAGAAGATGATGAACATCTTTCTATAGGTGTAATAACAGATTTTCGCCCTAAAAATAATCTTCTGGAGATTCTATCTCCTTTCAGCGGATCTGTTCAATCTATAAAGAGGATACATTTTGGAAGTTATAAATTGCCGGAAGATATATATTCACATATTAATGAGGTAAGGTTATGAAATCCATAAATAAGCCATATGTAGTAAAAGAAGAGTATGTTTTTCCCTTCTCCAGAGGTATATTAACCCAGTCTCTTGTAAGTGCTGGCTTTAATGCGGAAGAATCTTATGAAATTGCCACGGAGATTCAGAATAACCTTATAGGTAAGGGCATAAAAAGGATAGGTTCTGAAAATCTGAAAACAATTGTCTCTGAATATCTCGGAGGGAAATATGGAGAAAATCTAAAGGAAAAATATCTGAAAGCCACTTCTATAAGAATAGGTGTGGTTCGAGGGAAAACTATTTCCCCTTATTCTAAAGGTTTAATGTCACAATCTCTGAAGGCATCCGGTATAGATCCCAGCTTATCCTATGATATAGCTAGAAAAATAGAAAACCATCTTTTTAACCAGGGTAAGAATAATATAACTAATGATGAATTGAGGATAATAACATATAAAATAATAACCAAACAATGCGGAAAAGATTTTGCCGACAGATATCTCCTGTGGAGAAGTATAAAAAAGCTGAATAAACCCTTTATAGTTATGTTTGGAGGAGGAACAGGTGCGGGAAAGTCCACAGTTTCTTTTGAAATAGCTCATAGACTTGGTATTACTGCTGTTCTTTCTACTGATTCTATAAGGGAGATTATGAGATCAATGATCTCTGAAGACCTTATGCCCTGCATTCACAAATCTTCTTTTACTGCCTGGACGTGTTACAGGACTCCTCTTCCTATCGGGGCAGATCCTGTGATAATTGCTTTTCAGGAACAGGTGGCGAAAATCTCAGTAGGACTTATGGCTACAATCGAGAGGGCTATTAAAGAAAATGCGAGCCTTGTGATTAATGGAATTCATATAGTTCCCGGTTTTATAGAAAAACATTATTTTGAGGAAGCTCATATTGCTTTCATGATAGTCAGCCTGAATGACAGAGACTTACATAAAGAACGATTCATACTCAGGGAAAATCAGACTTTAGTAAAAAGAAAGTCGGAAAAATATCTTGATAATTTTGAAAATATTAGAAAATTACAGGATTACATAATTTCCCAGGCAAAGAAGCATACTATACCTATTATAGATAATGTAGATATGGATAGAACTGTTTCAGTAGTTTTAGATTATCTTACAGAATTTATTAAAGATAAGATAAATCCTGATGTAAAAACTTTACTGGGTTAGTATTTATAGAAAGGCAAATTAATTATGGCAATAATATGCAATAATTGCGGTGAGGAAAATTTTGATCTTGCTACACAATGCAGTATCTGCGGAGGACAACTTTACTATACTGATGCTCTTATTGATGGTACTTTATTGCAGGATAGATATAGAATTGAAAAGTTAATTAAGTTCGGTGGTATGGGAGCTATATATTTAGCCTCAGATGATAGATTGAACAGATATTGTGTTGTAAAGGAAATGTTAACTACCTATGGCAGCAGGGATGAGAAGCATTATGCAGAGAAGAGATTTAACATAGAAGCCAGATTACTTTCACAACTTGAACACTATCATTTGCCCACAGTTTATGATTACTTTATAGAAAAAGGTCGTTATTATCTGGTTATGTCTTATATAGAAGGAGTGGATCTTTTTGATGTTCTTCAGCTGGAGGGTAAACCGGGACTTCCTGAAGAAATAGTAATTGAATGGGCATTACAGATACTTGATGTCCTTCATTATCTTCATACTCAGATACCTCCTATCGTTTACAGAGACATTAAACCCAGTAATATTATGCTTCATAAGGATGGAAGAGTGGTTCTTATAGATTTTGGAATAGCAAGGACCATACAGCCAGGGAAAAATCTGAAGTATACAGCTGTCGGTACAGATGGGTATGCGGCAGAAGAACAATTTCGTGGAGAAGTAGAACCAAGAAGTGATCTTTATTCTCTGGGAGCAACCATGCATCATCTTTTAACAGGGAAAACGCCAAGTGCCTTTAATATAAAACCTGTAAGAAATCTGGCTCCCTGGGTTTCACCACAGCTGGAATATGTTATTATGAAAGCACTGGAATTTGAGGCTCCCAGGAGATATGCCAGTGCAATGGAAATGAAGGAAGCTCTTTGTAGTATAATAAATCAAGGGGTAAAGAGCCGTGATGTTCAAAAAAGGATACCTTTTGTCATCAAATCTGTAGTGTCGGGATCTCAGAAAAAAAAGCCCGTACCTTATGATACTATAAAAGACAAAATTCCAGAAGAGGAAAAAGCAGAAATTCTTAAATCTTTAGATCTGGACCCACAGGAGAGAAGAAGTATATTAAAACCTTCCGGATCACTTGAGAATAAAGAGAGCTGGATTTTTGAAAAAAGAGGCAGCCTATTTAAACCACGTAAAACAAAACTGAACAAACAGCCTGTACCTCAGGAAAATAGACCCTCTAAATCTTTATTGACTGATAAAATTAAAGATTATTGTGATTATAAAAACGAAGAACTGGGTAAAAGCAGGTTAACAGAAAGAACAAGAGAGGAGATTATTTCCGAAGAGATCTTAGATAAAGGAGTAGGAGCTGCTTTAACTGAGCTACTAAAAGCCAAATTAAATGGAACCGATGAAAATAACTCCAAACTTCTCAAACTTGATGCCAGACAATCTTCAGGAGAACCCGGTTTAAAGGAAAAATAAATATTTTCCACCTGTAAATTTGTCTGTGATAAAAGCTGAAAAATAGAGACAGGCTCTCCATATGGATATTAACTTACCTGTTGCCGTACCAGGTTAATCTTTAAAGAATTATTTACAGAAAGAATATTTTAACAGTTATTTCTTTTTTCCATCTACTAAAATAACCTCAGGTTCATCTGTTATACTTATATCCATTTCCTTTGCTATCTTTATATAATTTCCCTTATTTTCTCCTTCTAAATTGTATTCGTCTATCAGATCAATCATAGCTATCAGGGCTTCTGCCAGGATTTCTATATCTATGTCTTCCTTCATACTTATAATTTTTTTGTATATCTTTACTCCTTCTGCTAACATATCTGCATTCAGATAGAAATTTGCAAGACGCAACAACCCTGTATGAAAATCAGGATATTCTTTTATAATATTATTATATATATCTAAAGCTTCATCTGTCTTTTCAATAGTTAAAAGATAATCTGCTCTATCTATTCTTGTTATTAAAAGAAGTTCTATTTCTTTTTTATTTTTATAATAGGTCTCCAGTTTTTTTGAAAAAAGTATATATTTATCGTAATAATCATAATTGTCAAGGCAGAACGCTAACAGGTCTTTCAGGATATCTTCTTCCCAGGAAGTGTTATAGACTTTTCTAAGCATTTTTTCTAATTGTAGATAAGCTCTGTCATATTCTTCTACATAAATAAGTTCTTCCAGATCATCATACATATGTTCCATTTCAAGATCAAAATCTTCTTCTTTTTTCTTTTTCTCACTTCTGAATTCATTATATCTTAATTTTCTATCTATATTATATGGACTTTTTTCATTATTTTTAATAGATTTTTTTTCTTCTTCTTTATTTTCTTTTTCTATTATTTCTAATCTTTCCTCTTGCTCATTTTCTATTTTTTCTTCCTCTTCTTCTTCGGTTTCTATTTTTTCTTCCTCTTCTTCTTCGGTTTCTATTTTTTCTTCCTCTTCTTCTTCAGTTTCTATTTTTTCTTCCTCTTCTTCTTCGGTTTCTATTTTTTCTTCCTCTTCTTCTTCATTTTCTATTTTTTCTTCCTCTTCTTCTTCGATTTCTATTTTTTCTTCCTCTTCTTCTTCGATTTCTATTTTTTCTTCCTCTTCCCGGATCAGATACTCTACTGACCCGTTATCTTCATCAATATTTACATCTAATTTTTCCCATATTTCTGATGGCACTTCTTCTTCTAAAGCTGTTACAAACTTTATATCTCTGGATTTTAATTTTTCTATTACTTCTTCAAAGGTATATTCTAATTTTCCAGGTTTACGTTCATCATAATAATCTTCTCTATTATTTTCCCATACAATTCTTCTCATAAGATCCTTTGGAGATGTCATTACTACAACTTCTCCATTTTTTCCGAACAGGTTTTTATAGTCTTTTTCTTTTTCTGTTAATTTACCTACAAGGTCTTTCCATTTAAAAAATTCTTTAGGCACCTTGAAGCCATTTTTTCTGGCATACTCAACTCCTCCAATTATTAACTTTTTGGCTATGGATATGTCTTCTTCAATTATTGGTGAATAAGCATTTGCTTTAATCCTGGGCAGTATATCTCTGTCAAACTTTAACCTGTGGCATTTATTTTCTCCGAATACATCTTTGAGTCCCATACCCCAGGTATCAATAAGGAAAAATGCATAATTTATATAGTGTTCTTTAAATTTACGTGCTATTAGAACTGTGCCAAGGCCGCTTTCTCTTATATCTTTACCTACATAGCAACAATAAATGGGGAGTTCTCTTACATCTGAAGAGAAATCCATACCTTTATTTTTAAGTATACCTATCGTCTTTTTTGCTATATTTCTGACTTCAGAATCTTTATCTTCTCTCAGTCTTAATAGTATGGGGACTACCTGCGGTGATTGAATATGAACAGCTTTTAAAGCGAATTCCCATCTTATTTTAGGGATATTACTCCTGGATAATATATTAAGAAAAGGTATAGAGATTTCTCCTCTGGACTGCAGAACAAAATAAAGAATCAAGATTTTATTTGTAAGAGATAAATCCTGAAAAGTTTGCTCTATAACCCCATAGGAAGCCTTATCTTCCTCAAGACATCTAATCCAATCTCTGGTCTTATCCTGTAAAGTATTTCCATCCTCCAGCAAAACAGGATACTCATCGATATTCATCAGATTTTCCTGGGCGAGAAGAATACAGAAAACTGCTATTTTAATAGAAGAATCTTTCTCGACTGAATTTAAAAAGTTTTTAAACTGCTCTTCCAGTTCAGGTGCTTTTATTTCCATTAAAATTAAGAGAATTTTTTCTCTTTCTTCTCCCTTTACTTCCTGGAGTAAATCTAGAAGTTCTGATTTTACCTGATTACCAAGTTTTTGAAACAATTTTTTTGTTGCCAGTTCAATCTGTCTCTGCGACGGATAAGATGTATTTATGGTGTTAATAATTGCTATTAATTCATCTTTTAACATATCTTTATTTAAAGTTATATCAAGTTTTGTCGGTTTTATTTTCTTTTTTTTCTTTTTTTTACTCACTGTTTTATCTCCTTTCACCTATTTATGGCTTTCAAACCAGTTGAGTATAAATTTTAATCTGATCTTTCTATTTTTCGGAGAACCACACCGTGAAAGTCCGTGAGATTCTTTTTTGAATCTTAAATATTTAACCTCTTTTTTTAGAAACTTCAGAGCGGTAAATAGTTGATCAGCCTGGTCTACAGGGGCTCTGTAATCTTCTTCACTGTGTATTATAAATAAAGGTGTATTTATGTTTTTTACATTATATAAAGGTGAATAGAGGTTATATTTTTCTGGTTCTTCCCACGGTAATGCTTCAACAGCACATTTAAAAGTGTATCCATAGTCAGATACCCCGAAGAGGGTAGTAAGATTTGTAACACTTCTTTCTGCTATGGCTGCCCTGAATTTATCAGTTTTAGATATTAATAGAACTGTCATATACCCACCATAAGAACCTCCTGCCAGATAAAGCCTTTTTTCATCTATAAACCCCTTTGAAATTACATATTCAAGAAACTCCAGTTGATCTTTTGTGTCAGGTGTTCCCCAGTGAGGTCTTATAGCTTCTGCAAATTTTTCTCCATAGCCGTGGCTGCCTCTGGGATTTGTATAAAGGACACAGTAACCTCTGGACGCCAGGTAATACATCTCATGAAAAAATGTATAACCATAGAGAACATGGGGGCCTCCGTGGATTTGCTGAATTAAAGGATATTTATTTGTTTCATTGAAATTGGCAGGTTTTACAATCCATCCGTGAAGATCCACTCCATCACTATTACGGAACCAGATGTCCTCTGGCTCTGTTAGTTCTATTTCTTTTTGTATAAATTCATTGAAATTGGAAAGTTTATTCAACACCCAGTTATTACCGTCTTTTTTGAGATGAAATAATTCATGAGGATGCATCATATCACCCATAATTAGAGCAATATTTTTTCCTGTTTTATCAATATGGAAAGATGCTATTTCTACTTTTCCGCCGAGTATTTTTTTTGGCTTACCACCCTCAAGAGTTACGGAATAAAGTTCACAGGCACCTTTTACTGTTGCAAGAAAAGCAATCTCTTTTCCATTATCAAAAAACTGTGGCAATGATGAAGGTCCCATAGCAAATTCCTGAAGATCCCCTACAATTTTATTGCTTGCAGTAAAGTCAAAATCAAAGGTTAATTTTCTATCCTTACCTCCACAGGCAGGAACTGTAAAAACTCCGAGATTTCTGAGCCATCCAAAACCTATATCTGTATGATTTCCCAGGAAAACAATCTCTTTTCCGCAGGGTGACCAGTTTATTGAGGATTTAACACCTCTTTCAATGGTAATTTGCTTTGTTTCCATTGTATCCAGATTAATTGTAAAGATATCATCATTTTCCGGATCATCTATTATATCCTGGCTTCTGTTGGTACAGAAAGCTATAAATTTACCGTCAGGAGATATTACAGGATTTACATCATGGAAATTACCATCTGTCAATTGTTTTGTTTCTTTTGTTTCTATATTAATTATATGGATATGGTATTTATCAGGCCCTGTAACTCCCTGTCCATCTGATTTAAACTGTATGTCATCTATGAGGAAATAAGAAGGTTCTTTTTTTTCTGGTTTATCACTGGTTTCTTTTTCATCTTCTTCATCAGGATTCTTATATTTTTTCTTAAAGGAATAAATTATATATTTTGAATCAGGAGACCAGGTAAAAAAAGAAAAACTTCCATCTTCTTCTGTTATAGGATATGCCTCTCCGCCACTGGCAGGAATAATCCATATTCTGGTTTTTTCTCCTCTATTTGATATAAAAGCTATATATTTCATATCCGGTGACCATTTGGGACGTCTGTCACTATGTTCTCCACGGGTAAATTGAATAATATTCTTACTTTCCGTATCTGCCATATATATATTGGAAAAATATTTATTTTTCTTTTCATCTATCCATTTAAGTGTAAATACTATTTTTTCCCCATCAGGGCTTATGAAGGGAGAATCTAAAAATTTTATTTTGAATAAATCTTCAATTTCTAAGGATCTTTTATCACTCATTTTATTAAACCTCTATTTCTTTTAAGCTTTCTTAATAGCTAAATGTTGAACGATTACAATATTATCAATAATTTACAATATTTGCAATAGATTTATTTAAGAGATTTTTACTTTACTACTTTTTCTTAACCAAAAAGGATTATAAAGGAGTAATGCAGAATAATATAATCAGTTTTTTATGCTATTATAAATTAGCTGGAGTGAAGAGTAATAATTTTTTTCACTGCTCACTGCTTACTTATTTATAAATTGTTATAAAACTAAATATAATCTGAAATGAAGGAGAGATGATTTATGGTATCTTATAGAGATTTAGGATTTGTAAATACAAGAGAGATGTTTAAGAAAGCTATGGAAGGCGGGTATGCCATCCCTGCTTATAATTTTAATAACATGGAACAGATTCAGGCTATTATAACAGCCTGTGTGGAAACAAAATCTCCTGTAATTCTTCAGGTCAGTAAAGGTGCAAGACAGTATGCAAATGAAACCCTTCTCCGCTATATGGGTCAGGGAGCTGTAGAGATGGCAAAGAAGATGGGAGGAAATATTCCTATTGCTCTCCATCTTGACCACGGTGATAGTTATGAACTGGCAGTATCATGTATAGAACACGGTTTTTCTTCTATTATGATTGACGGTTCTCATCTGCCTTATGAAGAAAACATAGCTCTTTCTAAAAGAGTGGTAGAATATGCTCATAAACATGATGTTACAGTGGAAGGTGAACTTGGAGTTCTTGCCGGTATAGAAGA
The DNA here is from genome assembly GCA_022704525.1 of Bacillota bacterium. Lineage (GTDB taxonomy): Bacteria > Vulcanimicrobiota > SpSt-956 > SpSt-956 > JAKJGF01 > JAKJGF01. Next base: position 27,690 of record JAKJGF010000041.1, read on the forward strand.
TGAGGTGCAGTCTGAAAGGTCTCA
>JAKJGF010000255.1 GCA_022704525.1 Bacillota bacterium
GGGATATGGATAAGAGAACTCTTTCCTGTGTTTTCAGCGGCTATGATGAGGAAGTGAGAAATGTTGCTTTTACAGCTGATACGAAGATATTTGTCTTTTCTTCAGGTAATAAGATTTACCTGGGGGATATAGAACTCAGAACACCTGTCTGTATACTGGAAGGGCATGAGGATAAAATAAGAGCTTTAGCTTTAAGTCATGACGGCAGGCTCCTCTGTTCTGCCGGTAATGATTTATGTCTTAATGTATGGGACCTGGAAAGTAAGAAGTTGTTATATACTCTTTCCTGGCAGGGAGAACCTGTGAAGACTATTTCCATAAGCCCCAGAGGTGATTTGATGGCAGCTGCTGCAGGAGATAAGATTAATATATGGGATATGAACACTAAAGAAATAGTTTTTACTCTGAAGAGTCATACTGATATGGTTGAGACTCTTTCTTTTTCTCCTGATGGTCTGATGCTTGTTTCCGGAGGGAGAGATAGAAAGATAAAGCTCTGGGATATAGAGACAGGTAAACTTGTGAATTCTGTTTCCGGTCATATAAGCTGGATTACAAAGATTGTGTGGACAGATAAATATATGATCTCTGGAAGCTCTGATGCAACAATTAAGTTATGGGACACTGCAGTCCTCAGACATACCTTTGGAGGGTATTATACCGGTGTAGAAGCTTTGTCCATAAGATCTGATGGTAAGATACTTGCTTCAGGGAACTCTGATAATACAATAAAATTATGGGATTTTAAAAACAGAGCATTAATTGCTGTACTGGAAAAGCATAAAGAGATAGTTTCTGCTATATCCTGCAGTTCTGATGGGAAATATCTCGCAAGTGGAAGTTGGGATGAAATGGTTCATATATGGGATATAGATAAAGGTAAGATAAAAATTACCCTGGATATAAATTCCGGTTTAATAGGATCAGTTGCTTTCAGTCCTGATGGCAAATATCTTGCCACAGGAGGATCAGATAAGAATGTGAACTTATGGAATGCTGAAACAGGAGAACTTGAAGATACCTTTGAAGCTCCTGACTGGTCTGTAGAAGCAATAGCCTTTACTCCTGACAGCGAATGGCTTGCTTCCGGGGGTTCCAGTAATACAATTAGTTTATGGGACCTTATTGAGGATGAAGAATTAGCTACCCTTGAAGGCCATAAGGATTCAATTCTATGTCTGTCTTTTGCACCCTGTGGAACTATACTGGTTTCAGGTAGTAAGGATAATACAGTGAAATTATGGTCCATTAGAGAAAAAGGCCTTTTAACCAGAAGTATTATAACAGAGTTAGTTCACTCTTTTGAAGGCCATACAGGTTCTGTCTTGTCTGTATGTTTTAACTATGATGGTTCATTGATTGCTTCAGGCGGTAAGGATAATATGATTAAATTATGGGATGTGAAATCTTGTAAATTGCTTTTTAATTTGACAGGACATACTTCTCCTGTAACATCTCTCTGTTTTTCTTCTGACGGCACTTTTGTAATTTCCGGAAGTAAAGATGGAACAATAAAAATATGGAATCTGGAAGAAAAAAGTCTTATTTCAACATTTATAGCAATTAATAAAGAAGGAAATTATGAATATATAACCTATTCTCCTGATAATAGCTATACCTGTTCTGATGGGGGAAGAGAATTTATAGTATTTGAGAAAATAAAATAAATTGAAGAGTGGGCAGATTTCCTGTTGTTCACTGCTCACTCTTCACTTTTGATATTCCTCTATCTATCAAAAGAGGTTGTGTTTTTGCTGGTTTTATATGGCGAACGCTTTTTTATCTCATCTTGCTTCGTTTTGCATTTTTATATAGTCGTCTAAGTTTTCCCTGCGGAGAAACCTATTGTTCCTCTTTATTTCATTAAATATATTTTGTCCCATTACAGTGTTTGCAATATAATCACATGCTGCTGCCAGTTCTCTGAAAGAAGGGTCTTGATCATTTTTACACCTCTCAACTATTTTTCTGAGATCACCTAGGGACATTTGTCCATCACTACTTTTAAAGTTGAACTCTCCACCGTAGTACCATGGATTATCTGCTACTTCAATAAGAGGAAAATAATTATGTATTAATTCGAGAGCTTTTTCCGTTGTCATAGTATTTTTGTACTCATCAAAAGTCTTTGATTCCGGCGTTTCAGTGCTTCTCATTATATTGTTTATATAGTAGTTTATTTCTGTATCGCTGATATATCCATCGTTACCATTTGTTTCTATTTTTTTCATAATATCAAATAGCATGCCACCGCCGGTGGTTAGAATATAATCACAGGCTGCTGCCAGTTCTCTTAATGAGGGGTCATTATTATTTTTAAAGTTGTTTCTCACAGTTTCCAGGTCTCTTATGGATATGAGATGATCATCGTTCCCTCCATGGGCTGCTGTATCAATGTGACGAGTAAAATTATCACGTATTAATTCGAGAGCTCTTTTCTGTGTCATTTCTGCCCTGTAAGTTTCATAATTTTTTGGTATGAGTGGTACAGTTTCTTCAATTGCCGGTGCTGCCGGTGTTTTTTCTGTTGTTGGCACTGGAGTTTCTGGCGTTTCAGGAGTAACCACTTTAGGTTTGGGAGATGGTTTTGGTAAAGCATCAAGTGGATCTTCTATTGTTGGCACTGGAGTTTCTGGCGTTTCAGGAGTAACCTCTTCAGGTGTGGGAGATGGTTTTGGTAAAGCATCAGTCTGTTGTTCCATCATTTTCTGGAGTAACTCCATATATTTTTCTGTTCCTGCTGCATTCGTTTTAAGCATAGATTCAAGAAAATTCAATCTATCCATCATCATAGACATCTGAGTCTGCATCATCATATTCATATAATTCTGTCTGATAGACTGCTGAATTGAATTTGCAAGAGCCATTTCAATGGCCTGACTGTACATGTCCAGACACATACCGGACCATTCTATTCCCATATTAAAGTTCATTTCCTGAAATATTCCAGTCTGGCCGCCGAAGAATCCTCCGTACATTGCCCATGAGGCATTTCCTAACATTTCCCATCCACACATATATGCTACAGGTGCCTGAGGCATGCCGGGTATTTGAACTCCTGCCGTCATACTTACACCTGCAGTAAAACCTGCTCCTGTCATTCCAGTCATTCCTGGTGAGTAAAAGGGCATTCTTCCTATTTGATCCATTATAATAAACTCCTTTCGTTTTTTATGATTTATAATTATAATATTATTTTTAAGAATATTATATAATAATAATTCTTTTATGTCAAGTCATTACATAAAAAATTTATATATATTTATTATACTTTTGCAGATTTTAAAAAAATCTGCAAAAAGGTCTTGATAAAATAAAAGAAAGAGTTTATATAAATTCTCAGAATAAAATCCCTTATTTCAGAATAAAATCCCTTATTTAAAAAAGGAGAGAACTTATGGAAACACTCTTTCCAGTAATCATTATAACATATGTAGAATGTTTTTCTACCTGTTTTCCTGCAAATAATTTTGAATATTTTCGTGGTTTCATCCTGGCCTTTATGTTGCTTGGAGAAACAAGAAAATGTGTAACAAATATAAGCCGGGTATGTTTCTTTATAGATAGACATATATCGAGTTGGGAGCGTTTTCTCTCCAGCCATCATTGGGATTGAATAAAATAATAGAAATAATGATAAATCTTATGAAGGAAAATTTGAAAGAAAGTCTTATGATATATGGTGCCTATCTTGCCTGTATAGATACAACTCTTATAAGCAAAGTCAGAGGTAAGATGATAGGTATACAGAAATGGCCGGTTCATAGTGGAAATCCAGACAGGGGTGAATATCTTGTCGGACATCACTGGGCACTTCTTGGACTTATAGGAAAAGTCATTATAGGAGAAAAAAATCCCCATATGTGTTTTCCTTTGTTTGCCAATCTTATCTCCGGCCAGAAGAGTCCCCCTGGTTTTGTTGTAAATAAGGATGGCATAACTGAGAACATGAATTTCTGGGATGAAGTTTGTCCTCTTGTTACCCAACTCAGAAATATACTTAAGGATAGCCCTGTCAGAGTTGTTGCAGATGCTTATTTTTCCAAAGCATCTTTTATCAATTGGATGCTCTCTATTTCCGTAAATGTAATTACTCGAATGAGAGTTGATGCAGTTGGGTGGGATGACCCTGTACCGGAACCTGTTACGGGAAAGAAGAAAAGAGGGAGAAAACCTACTAAACCTAAAAAGGGAAAACAATGGAAAATTTCTCATCTTCTTAAAGAGTTTCCACTGACTGAGGTTCAAGTCAATATCTATGGGAAAATGAATACTCTTGAGATTGTTTCCAGAAAACTCTGGATTAGAGATGTAGAAAAACAGCAAGTCAACATAGTTGTTATAAAAACTAAAAAAGAACCTATAATTTTGCTTTCCACTGACCTGGAACTTTCTGTAGAAAAGATAATTGAAATCTACTCTATGAGATTTTCCATTGAAATCGCTATCAGAGACCTTAAACAGTCTTTTGGGATTGGTGATTATCAGTCTGTTAATACACTGGCAATAAAAAGGTTTGTCGCTCTTTCTATAATCAGTTTTTCTCTCTGGAGAATGGCCATATTGCAGGAGCTTTATGCTAAATGGCTCTATTCTTCTCATGGTTACTCTATTCTCAGTTTTAAGAGAATCAGTCAGGCTCTCAGGAAAGTTGTTATACAGAGTATTTTTCAAAAGTTCGCTCTTAAAGCCAACTTTCAAAATTCTATTTCTGTTTCAAAACAGTTTGTTAGATTGATTGTTTAATTCTTTAGGTTCTTTGATTGTTAACATAGTGTGTTATAATATCTTTTAAGATAAATTTTTATTTAATACGAGAATAGATAGTCGTTTAGTTCAGAAGTATTGAGAAAATCTGGGTTAGCCAATTTATTTCTATCCGAATTAATAATCTCATCACATGCCGCTGCCAGTTCCCTCAGGGTGGGATCATCCTGGTCTCTATATTTGTCTCTCATTTTTTTCAGTTCTTCCATAGCTATTCCTTCTGCCCCTTCAGATAGTAATTTATTATGTAATAATTCGAGAGCTCTTCGTTTGTCCTCCTTCTCCATATTAGCTATAAATACTTCAAAAGAAGATGATTTATTGCTCTGAGTTCTACCATTATATTCTTTTATGTCGTCTTTGCTGACATACTGATTGTTACCCTTTATTGCATTAAATATTTTTCCTCCTTCGGTGTTTGCAATAAAATCACAGGCTGCTGCCAGTTCTCTTAAAGCGGGATCTGAAGCAGATTTACATTTTTCTCTCATAATGTTCAGATCGTCTATACTCATTTTATTATCAGTTCTATCTCTATAGAAACTGACCCGCCCTTCATTTGATGTTTCAATTAGATCATAATAATCATACAACAATTTGAGCGCTCTTTCCGTTGTCATATTATTTCTGTACTCATCAAAAGTCTTTGATTCCGGTTGCTGAATATTTTCTGTCGTTTTTAGATAAAATTCTAACTCTTCTTTGCTGACAAATTTCCAAGAATCATCTGTGTTACTTTTTATTTTATTTACCAAATTTAACAAATCACTATCATAATCATTCGTATTGAACTTTTCTTTTTCCAGGGCTTCTTTTATAGCACTCATCCCTTTAAATATCATTCCATCTCCGGTGGTTACAATAAAATCACAGGCTGCTGCCAGTTCTCTTAAAGCGGGGTCTGAAGCAGATTTACATTTTTCTCTCATAGTTTCCAGATCGCCTATACTCATTTGATTATCAGTTCTATCTTTATAGAAATCGCTATTTGATGTTTCAATTAGATCATAATAATCATACAACAATTTGAGCGCTCTTTCCGTTGTCATATTATCTCTGTACACATCAAAAGTCTTTGATTCCGGTTGCTGAATATTTTCTGTCGTTTTTAGATAAAATTCTAACTCTTCTTTGCTGACATAGTCCCAATAATCATCTTTGTTACTTTTTATTTTATTTACCAAATTTAACAAATCACCATCATAATCATTTGTATTGTTGTTTTCACTGTTCAGGTATTCTTCTATAGCACTCATCCCTTTAAATATCATTCCATCTCCGGTGGTTACAATAAAATCACAGGCTGCTGCCAGTTCTCTTAAAGAGGGATCTGAAGCAGATTCATATTTTTCTTTCATAGCTTTCAGATCGTCTATACTCATTTGATTATCTTTGTTCCCTTTCCTGTGTTCTATTTCAATATCATCATAATTAGCAAGTATTAATTCGAGAGCTCTTTTCTGTGTCATTTCGGCCCTGTAAGTTCCATAAGTTTTTTCTTCCATCGCTTCTGTTTCTTCTGACGCTTCTGATTCTTCTGACGCTTCTGATTCTTCTGACGCTTCTGATTCTTCTGACGCTTCTGTTTCTTCTGACGCTTCTGATTCTTCTGACGCTTCTGTTTCTTCTGACGCTTCTGATTCTTCTGACGCTTCTGTTT
>JAKJGF010000256.1 GCA_022704525.1 Bacillota bacterium
ATCTGTTATTACAGAATATACAGTTTTGCATTTATTTAAGTTATAACTTTCTCCTCTGACGGCATATCTTTTGCTCCAGAGCCCGGACAGGGACAGGTGTGTATATTTAAAATTTTTTGGATACTTTTTTACCTGGAGGGGTACTAGGTTTCCGGAATGTCAATATTTTTTCCTATAAGACCCATAGCGAAACCTGCAACTGCACCAATGGGAGCTCCTACAAAGGCTCCTGCAGCTATAGATATACTGGCAAGAAAAAGATGAAGACCAGTATTATCCAGGCCGTCTACGGAAGGTAATACATGTTCTACAGCTTCTCCAACCTTTATAAATCCTGCTACTGCACCATCGATTGTGGATTTAAGTAAATTCTTACCATAACTCAGTTGTTCTTCCTTTGATGTGCCTGTCTGAAAACTATCTTTTGGTTCTGGACTTTCCTGTTTCTGAGAGGTTTTCTGGATCTGACCTGTTGTAGCAGATGCTAAATTTGCATTAATAAGCATTTTTTTTACCTCCACTTATAGAAATAATCTTTTTCCACCTGTAAATTTTTCTGTGATAAGAGTTAAAAAATATTATTCTCACGGATAATGTGTGCACATCTGTCCTTATCCGGGTTCTGGAGCAAAAAATGTGCTGTTAAAAGAGAAAATTATAACTTAAATAAATACACCACTGTATATTCTGTAAGTACAGATTTTATTGTAACAGATTCATAGATTTTGCGTAAGAACCTGGACAGAGACAGACTTGCGAGATAGATACTAACTTACCTCGGCCGTACCACATTATATCTTTACAGAATTATTTACAGAAAGAATTTGTTTAATTTATTATTTTTATGATAACATATTTTATATTTTATATAAAGAGCATATTGTTAACAAAATGTAAATTTTCGAATCATAAAAATCTTTTTAAATAATGTTTGCCTGCAAATTTTTCTGTGATAAAAGTTTACAACTAGTATCTCCATATGGATATCATCTTACCCGTTATCGTATCAAGCTATATCTTTACAGAATTATTTACAGAAAGAAAAACTTTGTACAGAGGCCAGATGAGATATGTTCGTTATCTACTTCGCAGAGACTTTGGTTTATTTTTCACTTTTCACAATTTTATGTTATAATATCCAAATAAAGTTAATAAAGGAGTAAATTATAAATTATGAAACTTGATTTTACCAGTCCGAAGAATTGTGTATGGGAGATTACTCAGTGTTGTAATATGAGGTGTCTCCACTGTGGTTCTTATGCTACAGGGAAAAGACAAAATGAGCTTACTACAGAAGAGGCCCTTGATTTATGTGATCAGTTAGGTGAAATTGGACTCACTTATATAACTATTTCAGGTGGAGAACCTTTGTTAAGACCTGATTGGAATCTTATAGTTGAAAGACTTCTCCTGAATAAGGTTAATGTATCTATAATAACAAATGGTTATTTTATAAAAGAGAACCTTCATAAGCTTATTCCTTTGAGACCATATATGTCTTATGTAGCTGTAAGTATAGATGGTTTGAGAGATACTCACGATTATATAAGACAGACTCCCGGAGCTTTTGATAGGGGTCTGGATGGACTGGAATTACTCAGAAAATTAAAATTTGCCACAGGGGTTATAACAACTGTTTCTCGATGGAATCTTCATGAACTGGAAAAACTGGAAATAGAACTTATGAGACGAAAAGTTCTTCACTGGCAGGTTCAGACAGTATTTCCAGGAGGAAGGATGAGAGAACATATGAAGCAGTTACCTTATCCGGAAGATATTATCCCTCTTGCACAATTTATAATAAGGGAAAATAAAAAATTTAAAGAGAAAAAGATACCTATCCATACTTTTCCTGCAGATTCTCTCGGTTATTGCAGTAGTATATGTCATAATTTGATGCCAGGATGGCAGGGTTGTCAGGCAGGCCTTCAGGCTATTGGCATAGAAAGTGATGGTAATATAAAAGGGTGTTTGTCTCTGTCTCCCGAAATCAAAACAGAAAAAGATCCTTTTGCTGAAGGCAGTATAAGGGAGAAACGTTTAAAAGAAATATGGGAGAATAAAAAAGGCTTTCTGTATAATAGAAAATTTGACAAAAGAAAGGTTAAGGGCTTCTGCAGAACCTGTGAACATCTGGAACGATGTCGTTGCGGATGCAGTCAAGCTGCTTATTTTGCAACAGGTAACAGATTTGAAAATCCCTATTGCCTCTACAGACTGGAAAAAGAGGGCCATAATATTAATGAACCCTATAATGTTGAAGTTATAAAGGAGAAACTTAAGGATTCCATAGAAGATGCTATGGAAAGAAAAAGGGAATTTTTTGGAAAGAAAGGTAATAATATAAATACCTCTCACGTCTCACGAGCCAAATGATTAATCTTAAAGAAAATTTAAGAAAACATGTAAATATTCTCTGTAATGAAATAGGCCCCCGTCCTTACTGGGGAACAAATATAAAGAAGGCTTCAGAATATATAAAGTCTGTTCTATCCTCTTATCCCTGTGAAATAATAGAAGAAGAAATATCTCTTCCTTATATGAAAACACACGAGTGTTCCTTAAAAGTTACATTTCCCGTTAAAGAAGATATTCCCTGTTTGCCCTGGGCAGGATTTTTTCCCTATTTTCCTGCAAGTCAGGAAGGGAAAGGAGAGAAAATTGACTTAATAGCTTTTGCGTCTCGAAAGGACCCTTCAATTTATGCGGGGAAAGCATTACTTTTAAATATTAAACCTGACTCCGCTGTTGGTTGGGATATCCTGGGGATTGAGAAATATTCGCCTTCAGTGATTATTCTTGCAGACACTATGGCAGAGGATTTCAATCATCTAAAATATGGGTCAAGCTCTCTTTTAATAGATATTCTTGTTATGCCTCTTTTTAAAAATTATATACCCAAGATTTTAATTTCCAGAAAAGAAGGAGATTATCTTAAAACACTTCTTGCAAAAGAAGAAAGAGTTTTTATTGATTACTCCTGTTTTACTTCTGAAGAAATAACAAAAACTATTAATATTGAAGCAAGACTGTCAGAGAAAACAGATATCCTTCTGTGGAGTCATTATGATACTGCCTGGGAATGTCCCCTCTGTCCAGGTGCCAATGATAATACTTCCAGTGTTTCTGTAGCTCTCGAACTTATTTCATTTCTTCAACAATCAGAGCTTTTTAAGAGACTCAGAGTATGTTTTGCCGGTGCTGAGGAATGTTCTTCTTTTTCTGGCCTGGCCTATTTTATAGATACTGAGGATTTTATGAAGGACTCATTATCGCGTATGGCCATTATGCTAATGGCAATGAGGGTACATCAAAGGATAATACCCGTGGTAAAACCACTGATAAATTCAAAGTATTTTCAGAAGTTAATAAAATATAAACGAATAAAGGATGTGAAAGCCTGTCTTGAACTTGAATGCCTGGGATGGGGCAAGGCTTTTTATCTTCTTACACCACAGAAGAGTCTTTTTGCAAAATATTATAGAGAAATTCGAGCTAAAACTCCGCGGCCTCTTATTCTGGTTCCTCAGAGTCTGGGGCTTGAAACTCACTGGCTTAATCTTTACAGAGATGCTTCCTCAGGGGTTTTGTCAGGAGAACAGCAGGGTTATCCTTTTCATACCATTCAGGATGTATCTTCAGAGATAGATTTGAATATGATGGAAGAAGCTATTTTTTTAATAAAAGAATTATTGGTAAAAATACTTTAAAAAAATATTTTTTACTCTTTACAATCTTGTCTAAAAACGTGATAATATGTACAAGTAAGTTTATGCCAATTTATTTATGGAAGGAGTAACAATTTAGATGGCCTTAGAGTGTGGTTTTCAGAAAAAAGTGTGTGATGAAAAGTGTGCCCTTTACGTTAAAGGAAGGAAAGAATGTGCTATAATGTCTATGACAGTTTTATTGGAAGGACTTCACAATATGGGAGTTCTGGCACATGATAAATGGATAAAAGAAGATCCTTATGAGAATTTTAATGAAGATGCCCTTGCTAAAGCTTTAATGGATGAAGAAGAAATAGATGACAAAAAAACAGATACAAAAAAGTAAGGTTTTTATAGAAAATGAAGAGGAGGTGGTCTTCTTTATAGTATTAACATCAGTAAGTTATTAAGAAAGGAGGTGAAAAAAAGACGTAGTGGTCTTTAAATATATGGATAAAGTTGGAGGAATTGGAAAGAAAATTGGCGAGAGTAAAGCAAGTAAGGGAAAGAAACTCGGAAAGAAACAGGATTTAAAACATATAGGTAAAAAGCATATTGAACCCAAAAAACCTGCACCTGTTCAACCCAAGGAAAGTCCCTTTAATAGAGATAAGATAGAACCATCGCCTGATCGTCCTTATATGCCATATACAGTTTATGGAATTAATCCCGGTGGCGGTGGCGGCGGCGGTGGCAATGTATTAATGTATGGAATCAATCCTGGTGGCGGTGGCGGCGGTATGCAGCCTATGTATGGGATTACTCCTGGTGGCGGCGGCGGTGGCAGTGTATTAATGTATGGGATTACTCCTGGTGGCGGTGGTATGCAGCCTATGTATGGAATCAGCGTGCCCATCAATCAGAATCCTGATCCGGGAATGATATGTTTATATGCCTTTACACCACAGGGTTAAATTTGTATAATTTTTTAAAAATAGAGAAGCTTGTCTTATCTATTTTTAAATTTCTTAAGGAATAGTTATGAAAGTACCTTATTATAATCTTTATTCTGCCGTATGGGAACTTACTCAATCCTGTAATATGAGATGTCTTCATTGCGGTTCCTATGCTACGGGAAAAAGACCTAATGAACTTACTACTGAAGAAGCTCTGGATTTATGTGATCAGTTAAGTGCTCTGGGATTAAAATATATTACCCTTTCAGGAGGAGAACCACTTTTACGTCCTGACTGGGATTTAATAGCTGAAAGACTTATCAGGAATAGTGTTCGTATAAGCCTTATAACAAATGGATATTTTATAAAGAAGAATATAGATAAGTTCCTTCGTTTAAAAACTTATATAGAAAAAGTTGCTGTAAGTATAGATGGTATAAGGGAAACTCATGATTATATAAGACAGACTGAAGGTGCTTTCCATAGAGGTCTGGAAGGACTCCAAATACTTCGGCGTATTGGAATTTCTACTGCTGTCATAACAAGTGTTTCAAGATGGAATCTTCATGAGTTAGAAGAATTAGAGATAGAACTTATGAAGAGAAAAGTCCTTGGCTGGCAGGTTCAGGTAGTTTTCCCCGGAGGAAGAATGAGAGAACATCTTTCTCAGATGCCAGAACCAGAAGATATAATTCCTGTGGCACAATTTATCCTTCGGGAGAGCAGGAAATTTAAATCCCGTAAGGTTCCTATAGATACTTTTTGCGCTGATGATATGGGATATTATAGTACTATTTGTAAATTTATAAATCCCTGCTGGCAGGGATGTCAGGCAGGGATTCAAAGTATAGGAATAGAAAGTGATGGAACTATTAAAGGTTGCTTATCTCTTTATCCTGAAATAAGTGATAAGAAAGATCCTTTTGCCGAGGGGAATATAAGGAAGAAAAGCCTTAAGGAAATATGGGGAAATAAAAATGGTTTTAGTTATAACAGAAGGTTTGATAAAAGAAAAGTCAGAGGATATTGTCGTAAATGTGAGTTTTTAGAACTCTGCCGTTGTGGTTGCAGTGAAGTTGCCTATTATGCTTCAGGGAGTAGATATGAAAATCCCTATTGTCTTCACAGATTGGAAGCTCTGGGTTATGACATTAATGAACCTTATAATTCCAGAAAGATAAAAGAAAAATTTAAAGATGCTATAGAGGAAGCAGAGTATTGTAAAAAATTATTTAAAAAGAATAAAAATTTATAAAAAATTTATTTTACCTGCTTTACTTTTTTAAAAATGTTGTGATAATAATTATACAGATGTTTTTAACTTCAGTAAAAAAATGAAAATATTAGGAGGGTTTTATTATGATACCACAATTCCCACATTTTCCACATTTCCCGAAATTCCCACATTTCCCACCGCACGGGCCAATGGGGCTACAAAATCCAATGCAGATGATGATGAAAATGATGCAGATGATGAAAATGATGCGACAGATGATGGGAGGTCACTGCTCTCCCATGAGGGGTGGAATGCCCGGTATGATGCCACAGATGCCCGGTGGTTTTAGTCCGAATATGGGTAATAATATTGGTAATTTCATTGGTATGCCCGGTGCCCAGGCAGGAGCATGGGCAAGTGCAGGTCCCGGTGGCGCTCAGGCAGGAGCATGGGCAAGTGCAGGTCCCGGTGGCGCTCAGGCAGGAGCATGGGCAGGTGCAGGTCCCGG
>JAKJGF010000042.1 GCA_022704525.1 Bacillota bacterium
AAATTATATCAGATACAGGAAGTGGAATAAACTATAATAAATCCGGTCTTAAAGAACTTATAAAACTGATAGGAACAAATCAGATTGAAACTATTTATATATTACATAAAGACAGATTGATAAGATTTGGCTATGAACTAATAGAAGAGTTTTGTAAAATACATAATACTAGACTTGAAATAATCAATAAAGATGAGGAAAAAACTCAGGAAGAAGAACTTGTAGAAGATTACTGAATATAATCCGTGTATTTTCCTGTAAAATAAATGGCAGAAGACGTCATATAAACAAAAAGATAATAGAGAGACTGAGTAAAAATGAGTGATAAGAGAACAAGGATAATAAAAATAAGAAATAAAGAAGATATGGATTATTTAAAAACTTTCTGGTGGAAAATTTGTAATCCTATAAAATTAAAATGCGACTGGGAATTAGTTAATTTAACAAAATTAATTAATACTGAGAAGGATAAGGTTAGCTTCTGGCTAACAACGTCGTGTTCTAGAAAATTTATAAGCAGGTATTCCTATTTATAGGTTTTTATAGATTTAATTCGACGGAGAAACGTAATGGGCGAAGAATGAAAAGTGATACTAACAGACATGACCGTATCGGTCACAAGCAAATATGAAAATGAATAGACAGTGGAACATAAAACTTTATCATTTTCATATAAAATATATATGTACTTTAACCATTACTCATTACACATAACGTGAAAGGTGGAATAAAAAAATGGAAATCGAAAAATGTATCTGTAAAGATACTAATCAGGAAATGACAGAAAATATTGGTCAGTACATTTCAGTACTGGATATACCTCTTTCTATGGTAATTTTTGGTGCCAGTGGTGATCTTACAAAAAGAAAACTTATTCCAGCACTTTTTAATTTATTTAAAGGTGCTTTACTTCCAAAACAACTTCAGATTGTGGGTTTTGCTCGACGGACTAAATCAAATGAAAGTTTTCAGGAAGAAATGAGAGAAATGATTTCAGAAGAAAGTAATTTTGACTCATCACTCTGGAATGATTATACAAAAATCCTTTCTTACTATTCAGGGAATTTTGATGATGATAATGCCTATAAGGGGTTAAAAACATTTCTGGAGGAAAAAGACAGAAAGAGTAACTTAAATAGTAACAGAATATTTTATCTTGCCTGTGATCCCCGGTATTTTGCTCTTATTGTGAGAAAGCTTTCCCAGTCAGGATTAATTAAAAAAGGAATTACCTATCCCTGGAGTCGTGTAATAATTGAAAAACCTTTTGGTCATAATATTAAATCTGCCAGGGAACTGAATAAAGAACTTGCTCTCTATCTTGATGAAAATCAAATTTACAGAATTGATCATTATCTCGGGAAAGAGACTGTCCAGAATATCCTGTCATTCCGCTTCGGAAATGCTATTTTCGAACCACTTTTTAACTCCAAATATGTAGATCATGTTCAGATTACAGTAGCTGAAACACTCGGAATGGAAGGACATAGAGGTGCTTATTATGATAAGAGTGGAGCTCTTCGAGATATTATTCAAAACCATGCCTTTCAGTTATTGACCCTTGTGGCACTGGAACCACCTGCATTTTTTGAAGCCCGGGCCCTTCATGATGAAAAGGTAAAACTCTTTCAAAGTGTAAGGCCCTTTACTGAATGCTGTATAAAAAAGAAGGTTCTTCGGGGGCAATATACTTCCGGCAATATTAATGGTGAAATTGTAAAGGCCTATCATGAGGAAACAGGTGTAGTTCCCGGATCTCTTACAGAAACCTATGTGGCTATGGAACTTCATATAGATAACTGGCGATGGGCAGGTGTTCCTTTTTATATAAGGACAGGGAAAAGACTTAAAAGACGACTGACTGAGATTGCCGTGCAATTTAAAACTCCTCCCCTTTCTTTTTTCCGAACTGTTGAGTGTGAAGGTGATATATGTCATTTAATCCGTGCTAAACCCAATGTTATTGTTTTTCAGGTACAGCCTGAGGAAGGAATTTCAATTATTTTTTCTGCAAAAAGACCGGGCCCAAGCTTTCTTATTCAACCTGTAGAGATGGATTTTGGTTATAAAAAAACTTTTCAGAGACGTCTTGCAGAAGCTTATGAAAGACTCCTTGTAGATGTAATAAGAGGAGATGGAACACTTTTCCCAAGATTTGATGAGATTGAAGCCACCTGGGAGATATTAGAACCAGTACTACAATTATGGGAAACAGAGCAAAAGCCTGAACTTTTAAAATATTCCCCTGCTACAGATGGCCCTGAAGAAAGTGAGAAGTTATTTGACTGCTGTGAAGGAAACTGGAGAAGACTCTAGAAACGTGAAAAATAAATAGCGAACCCCGTGTTCGCCCGGGTCGAATTTCACGCATTACCCATCACGCATTACGAAATATCAGGAGAAAGATATATGTCAGAAATTGAAAAACCTTCCGAAGTATCTGAAAAGAATCAGCGCGGTCTTAAGGCTATGAAAGCTCTTTTTGCTATGGAATATGTTTTACAGGGGCTTGCGAATCCCTTTCAGGGAATTACATACCATTCTTTTTTCAAACACTTCCGTGTTAATTACGGATTGAGTGAAGCAGCAACACAGCAATACTTTTCCCGTGCTTATCTGGCCTGGAGCTTTAAACCCTTAATAGGATTTTTAATGGATGCCTACGGCAAAACTAAAATTACCCTCATAATACTTCTCATTGGTGGTGCAATACTTTATTTTATTACTCCTTTTTTAGATACTTCTGAAAAAATCTTTTTTGCCATCATGTTTCTACTGGCAATATTATTTGCCTGGACAGATGTAGCAGTTGACAGAGCTACAGTACTTGAAGGAGATGAAGAAGCTAAAAGCAGCGGGAGATCGAAAGCTGCTACTGTAGGGTTAAACCAGGCTATATGCTGGGCAGCTATTTATGGAACAGGCATATTTTCCAACGCTACAGGCGGATGGATAGCTGACAATATTAATATAAAATATCTCTTATATTTACTTGCCCTTGTACCGCTGATAGTTCTTATAGTAGTTTTAATGTTGCCGAAAGATACTGCTTCTTCTATTCCACTAAAAGAATCTATAACAAATTTCTGGAATGGCCTGAATACAGGGCCAGTTCTATGGATTATACTCTTCTATTTTCTCTTTCATTTTCAGCCTTCTCTTGGTGCTCTCTGGACCAATCATCTTATGGTAAATCTTCATTTCACCCAGACTCAGATTGGTTATGCTGATGCAAGTGCCTATTTTGGCTATTTTACAGGTGTATTACTTTTTGCCTTTATAGGTATTCGATGGCAGGACAGACTTGGATTGAGAAATGTATTTAAAATTTTTATTATTCTCTGTATTATGGTTAATTTAACACAGTATCTTCTTGTAGATCCCTGGTTTACCAGGGTAACAGGCACAATTCATTGTGTTCTTCCCTCCTATTCTGAAAAATTCATCCGTCTTTTGTATCTTGCTGTATATAACTTTTTTTCTGCTGTACTCATAAGTCTTACCCGTATGAGTACCTTCAGTCTTGTAGGTGCAGTCATACCTGTAAATGCAGCAGGTTCTCTTTTCGCAGGCTTCATGTCTGTAGCCAATCTTGCCTATTCCTTTTCCTATGCCAGCGGTTCCTGGTTATATGAAAATGGATTAAATTACGGTATCTTTCAGTTTTTCGAAAGAAATCTCTTCGGCCATCCCGGGCTACCCGGTGATACTATGTCTATAAGTTTACTGATTTTTATCGGTTCTATGGCATATCTTCTCAGTTTTGCCTCTGTTCATATGCTTCCTGATAAAAGACAGACTCAATCAGTAGAAGATGATATAACTTATCTAGAAGGTCCTGAACGTTACAGGATAATGGGTGATAAATTTCTTAAGACAATTGATATTATAAGTATTTCTCTTTATTTTACTCTATTTCTAATTCTTTTTGGTCCACACTTTAATACTAGATTAGATATATTTTTAATTTTTACGAATTTTATAACAAGCACTATCCTTGCTTTTTTTATCACAGCTTTTTTACGTAAAATATTTCTTGATTGGAAGTATAAAAATTTTATACAAAATAAAAATTAAACTTAAGGAACTTATAAGTAATAATGGATTTCACTGAGAAACAGATTGGATTTTTTGATAAACTAAAAGAATATTATCTGAAAATCGAAAAGATCATTACTCCAAGGTCAAAGTCCTGTGGCTCCTGTATTGAATGTTGTTATCATCTGATTAATTATCTTCATTCTCCTCTGGAAATAGATTATGCCAATTACTATCTTATAAAAAGTGGAAACCCTGATAATTTGCCTGTCCTGTCATGGCAAGATCACATAGAACAATCTGCCGGTCTCTGTATTTACTGTGATATGGATAAAAAAATCTGCAGACTCTATAAAGCCCGTTTTAATCTGTGCAGGATCTATGGGCCCTTTATAACAGATACAGACCTTACCTGTTTCCCATCCTGTGTATATAAATGGAGTGCCGTTCAACATGGAACTTCTTCATCTAAATTAATTCCTTATAATGAAGAATACGAATCCCTTGTGATGGACTATCTAGAACTTGTTTCTGAGGATGTAAAGAGAATCTATCTGGATATTACAGACAATGCTTTTGGTACTGTAGCAAGAAAAAGACTTTTATTTGCTGTAGAACATTATAAAAAATTAATTGCTGCCTCTCCTGATAATGGTTATTTATATGGCTGTCTTGGAAGAGCTTACAGAAATCTGGGGAATTCAGAAGAAGCAATAAAATATTTCCATAAAAGTATAGAAATTGACTCTAATCAGGAAATGGCTTATCTGGATATAGGAACCTATTATTATAAACAAAAACTTACAGATAAAGCAGAAGAATATTTCAGAAAAGCTTTGAAAATTGAACCATCTGACAGTCAGGCCCGTTATTCTCTTATAATGTGTCTTTTAAAACAGAAGAGATTTGAAGAAGCGAGTTCGGAATTTTGCCGTCTCACAGATGAAAGTTTTCAGTATGAAGAAAGGCTTTTACGAGAAAGAGATTTAATTGATCTGATTTAGATTGTAATGGTTGATAACAGGTGATGCGTAACCCGGGCGAACACAGAGGTTCGACTCTACACCATAAAAAACCTCACTTCTCACTCATTTGTCTCTTAATTTTTTACTTCTTTTCACTTTTCACTTTCCTCTTCATCGGGAAAATATATAAAGGGCAGATTAAAACAGAATTTACTTCCCTTACCAACATCACTTTCTACCCATATTCTTCCGCCGTGGGCATCTACTGCAAGTTTACAAAAAGTCAGACCCAGACCTCTTGATGTTCTCAGATTATGAATATTTATATTTTTAGCTTCTAACTGAATAAATTTATCAAAAATCTTCTCCTGATAATCTTTGGGTATACCTTCTCCTTCATCTGCTATGTATACAGTTAACCACTTTTCTATATCTCCATAGTTGACTCCTATGGTAATAATCCCACTTGGAGGAGAGTATTTTATAGCATTATTTATAAGATTTGCTATTATCCTGTATATGAGGTCTTTATCTGCTTTTATAATGGGAAGTCTTTCTGGAATCTCAAGTTTTATTGACTTATTTTCTCTTAATAAAAGAGGTCGAACTTCATAGATATTTCTATTTATAATATCCTTAATATTTATTTCATCAAGCTTTAAAGTTACACGCTGTTCTTCCATTATACTTATATCCAGGAGATTAAGGATCATTCTCATAAGATCCTTTGAGCTTATATATATTATATTAAGAGCACTTAACTGACTTTCAGTTAAGTTTTTTTCTTCCTCCAAAAGAATATCCGCATAGCCCATTATTCCCATAAGAGGATTTTTTAAATCATGAACAATCAGTTGAATCAAATCTGTTTTCATCTGTTCAAGCTCTATCAATTTGGAATTTTTTTTCTCTAACTGTTCTGAATGATTTTTAATTGTCTCATAGAGACCTGCATTATATAATGCTAAACCTATATGATTCCCTATGGAATCCATTAATTTCATATCTTCCTTTGAAAATTTTCCTTCCTGATAACTTCCCACCTGCATTATCCCAACAACCTCATTTTTGGATTTCAATGGCACTGTAACAAGAGATTTTAAACTTCCCTTCGTTAATAAAGCACCTGTAAGAGAACCTGGGTCGGTTATGTGTTTTGCTCTAATTGATTTACCCAGAGAAATAGCCTGGCCTCTTGTACCCGTATCTGACTTTATAAACTTTTTCTTTATTTCTTCTATAAATTCAGGAGAAAGACCGGAGAAAGCTGCAGGATTAAGACCTCTATTACTTTTATCTATAAGCATTATAAGTCCCACTTCTGTTCTTGTAACCCCCAGTATTTTATCCAGAGTATCCTGTAATATGTTTTCTAATTCCAGAGATTGATTAACTTCTTTTGCAATTTCATTTATAACTCTGTGAAGAGCAAGACTATTTTCAAGGGAATTTATTTTTTCCTCGTATTCTGTCTTCATTTTGTCCATAAAATTGCCTACGTCTTTTACGGTACTATCTAATTTCTCTTCAGATTCCTTTGCTTCAATGATTTTACTGAGCATATCCTTTGAAACATCTACGTTTTCTTTTAATTTCGTAAATTCATAGTGATATTTGTAGGCAAGGCAAGCAGTTGTTATAAATGCCAGGGGGAGAAGAATATAGATAAGGATGTATATAATAAACATAGTTATTCTCTGGTAATGAGTGATCGATAAGGGACAGAACAATGTTCTGCCCCTGCACGCTTCACGCTTCACGCTTTATAAAATTAAGTCTACCTTCTATCTTTGCCTTTTCCTTTGTAAGGGGTGAGTATTTTTGCACATAGCCTTTCAGATGATCTATCACCAGTTCACCGTATTCAATATTTTTTCCCTGTCTGAATGTTGTGTAACCATTTGCTCCACCTGCAAGGAAATCATCTGTAGCGACTCTGTAAACTTTATTCATATCCAGAGGAAGGTCTTTTATTTTTATGTTTGAAACCATATCTCCTCGTGGTTTTGTCGGATCTATATCCATTTTAATACCTGATACCTGCATATTTCCCTTTTTTCTCTGGGCACTGTTTTCCATAAGTTCTTTTATCTGTTTTCCCGTAAGGTCCATAGTCACTATAAATTTATCAAAAGGTAATACTCTGTAAAGATCACCCATTGTTATAGGTCCCTTCATTATCTGATCCCTTATTCCTCCGGAATTCTGCATGGCTACATCGGCATCTACAGATTCCCTCATAGCATCAGTAAGGACATTTCCCATAACTGATTCTAAAACTTTACTTCTGTTATGTGTAAGATCTACTTCTGTTTTTCCAACAATCTCTGACATTTTTTCTTTTGATTCATTTACGACAGGAGCTATTATTTTTTCTATCTCAGGATCTGGCTTTAAATCCTTATCATTTACAGATATAAGATTATTTTTAAAGGATACAACCTTTTTAGTCTCAGGGTCTACTTCCAGTTTCAAATTACCTACTTTCTCTCCCTGTGTTCCTGCCTGCACTATAATTGTATCATTTACTTTCCTACCTTCTTCTATAAGGGTATGGCTGTGGCCTCCCACTATTACATCTATGCCCCTCACAGACTTTGCCAGTCTTTCATCTGCTCCATCTCCCTGATGAGATAAAACAAATATTAACTCTGCTCCTTTTTCTTTCATCTCAGGGATATATTTTTCAGCAGTTTCTTTTACTGAAGCAAAGGTTAAACCTGTAATATTTTTAGGATCAACCGTACCGGATGTTTCCTGACTGATAAGGCCAAGTATACCAATTTTAAAACCATTTACTTCTTTTATTATATACGGTGTTACTCCTTCTATTAAATTGCCATCTTCTAAAATATTTGCCCCCAGTATTGGAAAGGTAGCTTCCTTCATCATATCTTTAAGGGCTTCTCTACCCCAGTCAAATTCATGATTGCCAACTTCTCCGGCATCATAGCCCAGAGTATTCATTACTTCAATCATAGTTTTGCCTTTTGTTAATTTTGACTCATAAGAACCCTGCCCCCAGTCTCCTCCATCCAGGAGAATATGGTTATGAGGGGATTCGTTTTTTAATTGCTTTATAAGAGTCCCCATATAAGAGACTCCACCTTTCTGAAACCCGGGATTTTTATCATCCTTCATAGGATTTATAGCACCATGTATATCG
Organism: Bacillota bacterium; assembly: GCA_022704525.1. Lineage (GTDB taxonomy): Bacteria > Vulcanimicrobiota > SpSt-956 > SpSt-956 > JAKJGF01 > JAKJGF01. The sequence goes on from JAKJGF010000042.1 coordinate 8,170, forward strand.
TTTGTATATATTATATCTATAGTTTTAAGTGCTTCCGCTATAGGAGATGCTACCAGAACAGAACCGGCAGCAATAGCAAGGCCTCTATTGTAATCTGCCAAACCTGTTATATCTTTTTCTTCACTCCTGGTTTTAATTGAAGGAGGTTTTAAAAACTCTGCATCTTCCTTAAGGTCTTCACTTTTTATAAATTTATCCTCCCGGAAAGATTCAGCTTTCTTAGCCTTATTCAAAATACCTGTATAAACCCCTGTATTGACTTTATTTATTTTCATTAACTTTTTCCTCCATAAATTGATTATCCTGTTACCTGTGTTATCTTTTAATTATTAAATCCCAAAATATTATAACAAATATAATATTAAAATAACTAATCCTAATGTAACAATTTCGTTAACTTTTAGATAAATTTATTCCTAATGCGTAAGTCCTGTGTTACCATGCATTATCCCCTGACCGGGTGCGTACTGAGGCCAGCAGCCCTCATGCGGGACTACGTGGATAAAGATGGTATGAGACTTTTCTTTACTGCACCAGAGAGTAAAATTACCGGGATTATTAGCATACACATAAGTATAAGGTTTTTTAGAAGATGGACATAAAGGAAGAGCTTTCACATAACTCCCACCTGAGGGAGACACCGGCATTGTAAGGTATTCAAGTGAAGGAGGATAATCTCCGCCATAATCTGCGGCATACAACTTCAGAGCAGTGGCGATATTTTTTAGATTATCCTCACAGTAGGCAAGCTGATTATGAGAGGTTATACCTAACTTATTAGGAATAAGTATGGCAGACAGAAAGCTCAAAACAACTAATATAACAGCACAGGGTGCCAGAGGCTGGTAATTAACTCTGTAGTTCTTCTTAAAAATATAATTTACAGAATGTACAGAAACATAGTAAATTATACAAAAAGCAATGAAAACAGGTATCATATAACAAAAACACCAGTAACCTCCAAACATAAAGGAGAAAAGTAAAACACCTGCTACAATCAAAATTATACGAGAGTCTGTATTTTTATGTCTGGAACGAGGAGGTACAGACGAAGAAATATATGAATAACTATCCGTCTTCACTCCTGAATATTTTTTCAGAGTTTCATAGAATTCGGCCATACTGATATACCTTTTTATAGGATTTAACTGTATTGCACGGGTCACAATTTCTTCAAGCCCTGTGGAGACTTGAGGATTTAAAGATTTCATAGAAGGAAAGGTGAAAGGTTTTAAAGTTGGATCATACTTTGTAAGCATCTGAAAAAGAATCACTCCAAGGCCAAAAATATCAGTCTGAGGGCTTGACTGGCCCTTACCCTTATACTGCTCGGGGGCAGCATAGCCCGGAGAGCCGAAACTGAAAGTATCTGTATGTTTATCAGGGTTGTAATAACGGGCTATGCCGAAATCCACAAGCTTCACAGAACCTTCAGGAGTAATAATAATATTAGAGGGCTTCAGATCTCTGTAAACAACAGGCTTGTGAAAAAAATTATGAAGATAATCCAGGATTTTTGCAAGCTCTATGGTCCACTTAATAGCCATATCTTCAGGAATCGGGCTTGATGAAGACGTTATAATTTCCTCCAGAGTCCTTCCTTCAACATAATCCATTACAAGATAGTCTTTCCCATCCTGAGAAAAAATACCGTACATAGCCGGTATGCTATGGTGCTTAAAATTGACCATAAACTCTGCTTCACGGAAAAATATTTCCCTTGCCGTATAGACATTCATACCGGTCTCTTCCGTAAATAAAAGCTCCTTTACTACAAATTCCTTACCATCCTTAATCCTTTCCACAAGATAAACATTGCCCATAGCTCCGGAACCTAAAAGTCTGACAACTCTGTATAGCTGATTAAGAACATATCCTGTTTCAAGCTTCACTCACACCACCTCCGAAAAAGTCTTCTTCATAAAAATATATCTTTTAGAGTGTTTCTCGAAAAATTATTCTGAAATTCTGTATATAGATTTATCAAAACCTATACAGGAAAAGGCAAAGGACGGAAAGTTCATAACTTTCTTAAGTTATTTATATAATAACATAAAACAACAAAAAAAACTTTAAATTAAAAAAATATTTCTTCTTACTTCAGAGGGTTAAAACCTTTTTTTATTTTTAGGGCAGTGATAGCTTTTGCTCCTTCGGAGGGTTAAAATCGCAAAAGGCTTTCAGCACTTTAAAACCCGCAACTTGCAGCGGGTTAATTCCTGTCAAATATAGAATCTATATCTATGCAGAATTATGCAATTTCTTTTATATAAAATAACCTGAACTATCACAATAATTCTGCATTCATCTACCCCTGAGTACCGCAACAGGTAAAAAAGTATCCAAAAACATATACATCTGTCCCTGTCCGGGCTCTGGAGCAAAAGATATGCCGTCAAAGGAGAAAGTTATAACTTAAATAAATACAAAAGTGTATATTCTGTAATAACAGATTTCATTGTAACAGGATCATAGATTTTGCGTAAGAGCCCGGACAGGGACAGACTTGTGAGATGGATACCAACTTGCCTGTTGCGGTACCAAGCCATTTTATATCAAAATCTCCCTGGAGTGAAGAAGAAATAATAAAAGATTAGAGAAATTTTAAAGCAAATTATTCCCAGGAAAATCTTGTCTTTGCAGGACAGAGTAAATATAATTTATAAAAAACATCTCTATCGTTTTCGTTCCAGAGTGAGTAGATTGAAAAACCAGAAGAAGGAGTTACCTTTATGTTTTATTAATTGAGCGTAACAGTATCTTCATAGATAGAAATTTAGTATATTCAGGAAGGCTTTTTAGATAGATTTTAAGAATATTACTGAAGTTTCTTTAAAAATTTCTCTCTCATCGATTTTTTTACAACTTAATATGGATAAAGTAAATTTTAAGCATTACTTTTGACTTGCGAAAAGTCATTATTTTAAAATTTGCATCTGATTTTTTGTTATAAATTTATGAGGAATAAGTTGGGGAAGGAAATGTGACATTGTCAAGGTAATTTAATGACATTAATAAAATTGTAAATCCAGTGTTTACAAGGGTTTTGAAGAGCATAAGAAATGCTTAAAAATTTATCTCTCATAAACTTTCAAAAAACCTAGTAAAATCAATAAGATAAACTAAATTTACTGGTTAATCTATAAAGATTTAATTAGCCATAAAATAATAGTTTTATACCAGGAATGACTATATTTTGAAGGGTTAAAAAAAATTTTGTGGAATTAAAATATAATCTGACATAAAACGTCACCAGCCAATAAAAATTTTAAATTAATAAAAGATATGGAATTTAAACTTTATCATTATGAAATACAATCTATCCTTCATTGGCGCTTCATTATTTCCAAATGAATCAATTAAACTAGCAAAACTTTATCTTGACCATAAAAACTGGGAAAAACTCCAGAAAATAGTCCTGGAAGAAAATATACTTCAAAAAAATACACTGGCCACTACAAAAAGAGAATACAGAGAACTAAAAAAGAGACTGGAAAATTTACCTGTTCCATTACTTGAGTATCTGGTCAGTTCAACCCATGACATGGCAAAACTTACTCTTATCTACGCAATATGCAAAGCAACCCATATAATCTATGATTTTATCATTGAAGTAATAAGAGAAAAATACCTGCTTTTTGATTATACTCTTCTGGATATGGACTATGAAAAATTCATAAGAAGAAAAGAAGAAATAGAATTACTCTCTCCGGTAACAGATAAAACGGCAAGAAAAACAAAAAACATGCTCTTAAAAATCCTTGAACAGGGAGGACTCTTAAATAACGTAAAAGAAAGACAGATACAGAGACCTTATGTAGATGAGGGATTGTTGAAATTAATCTACAGGAATGATAAACATGCTGACAAATATTTTAAAATATTTCTTTTATCAGACACTGACATAAAAAACTACAGGGAGCGTTTTCCCAATGAATAAAAAAATCACTGTAGAGAGATTTAAAGATCTCTATGAAAAATTCAAAACTCAGGACTTCCTTAACAGCAGATGCACCGGCAATGAAATCCCATTCTACATTTTTGCCTATGAACCACAGCTTGAATATTTCGTATCAGACGAAATTAAAATGTTAGAAAAAAGACTCTTAAAAGAAGACGGTATAACCATTTTAAATATAAATTTATACGACCTCTGTATAGAAATACTTAAAGAGAGAAAACTTCTTGAGCTATTTATAAAAAAAGAGCCTGAATTTACAAAGGAAAAATTAATGGATAACCTTAAAGGTGCCCTTGATACAGGAACCAGAATAGGACCGGCCATTGAGAAAAAAGTAAAAGAAAGCAATAAAAATATTCTTTTTATAACAGGCACCGGCTTGATATATCCATATATCAGAGTGCATAACCTTTTAAATAACCTGCAATCCAGGGTTAAGGATATACCTGTAGTAATTTTCTATCCCGGTATCTATACAGGTCAGTCTCTCAGTCTCTTCGGCAAAATAAAAGCTGAAAACTACTACAGAGCATTTAATTTATCGTAGGGACATATCGTAAGGACAGTAAGGACAGTAAGGACAGTAAGGACAGTAAGGACAGAACAATGTTCTGTCCGTACATAGGAAGGTGGGGAGAAAATGTTAATAAAAAATATATTCGAACAGAATATAGCAAGAGAAATCGAAGGAGTAATCAAAGCTGACGATTACAGCCATATAACTCAGGAAGTTAAAGAATATGTCATTACAAATGAAGTAGAAGAAAAATTAGACGATTTTTTTAGAATCTACACTAAAGACATATCATCAAAATCCAACCGTGATACCGGTGTCTGGGTAAGCGGATTTTTTGGAAGCGGTAAATCCCATCTTCTTAAAATTTTATCATATCTTCTGGAAAATAGAGAAATAGATAATAAGAAAACAATTGATATCTTTCTGAATAAAATCAAAAAAGGAGATTTTGAGCTTGCTGCAAATATAAAATCTGCTTCTTCCATACCGGTTAAAACTATTCTCTTCAACATAGATCAAAAAGCAGATCAGTTAAATAATCAGAAAGAGCCTGTTCTATCTGTAATGATGAAAGTCTTTAACGAATTTTCCGGTTATTACCACAGAAATCTTAATATTGCAGAATTTGAAAGAAATCTTGACAGATTAAACCTTTACGAAACATTTAAGGAAAATTACAAAAAAGTATCTGAAGGAGAGACCTGGGAGGAAGATAGAGAGGTAATTGATTTAAAAATCACTGAATTTATAGATGCTCTCTCTATGACAAAAAATATCTCCAGGGAAGACGGCAGAGAAGTATTCAGAACAGTAACAGAAAATCAGAAAAACCTCTCTATTGAAGATTTTGCATATATAGTAAAAGATTATATAGATAAGCAGCCTGATAAATTCAGGCTTGTTTTCCTTATAGATGAAGTAGGACAGTATATTTCAAATGACAGTCATTTAATGCTTAATCTCCAGACTATTGCCGAAACCTTCGGCACAATCTGTGAAGGGAAAGCATGGCTTATAGTCTCATCACAGCATAATCTGGAAGCAATAGTTGGAGACATAAGTAAAAATCAGAGTCAGGATTTCTCAAAGATTATGGGGCGATTTCGGACAAAATTAAATCTCACATCCAAAAATGTAGATGAAGTTATTCAGAAAAGACTTCTTTCAAAAATAGATGAAGGAACTGAAAAACTGGATAAATTATATCACGAAAACCAGACCAGACTGAAATCAATCCAGTTTAAAGAAGCAGGCAAAAACCTTGCAAAGGTGAAAGATAAAGAAGGTTTTATAGCAGATTATCCTTTTCTTCCCTACCAGTATGAACTTATGCAGGATGCAATAATACAGCTCGGAAGACATAATGCCCTTCTTGGTAAACATCAGAGCTTTGGTGAAAGATCAATGCTTGAAGTCTATCAGCTTGCAGCAATAGAATTAAGTAGCAAAGAAATTTCATCACTTGCTCCCTTTGATCTGTTTTTCTCATCCATAAAAGGAGTGCTTAAAACAGAAGCTGTTATCGGTCTAAACAATGCAGAAAAGAACGATTCTCTGAAGCCTTTTGATCTGAGAGTATTAAAGGCCCTCTTTCTGGTCAGATATATTGATTACTTTAAAACAAATATCCAGCATCTGACCACTTTACTTCTTGATAGTGTGAATACAGATGAAATATCTCTGGAGAGAGATATAAAAAATTCACTGGAAAAACTTGAGAGGAATATTTATATACAGAACATAGGAGATATTTATTATTACCTCACAGATGAAGAAAAAGATATACAGTCAGAGATTAAAGAAATAGATATTGAAGATACTGAAATATCTTCATTCCTTGCAGATATAATCTTTAATGAAATCATAGGGGATACTAAATTTGATTATAAACCGATAAAACAGAGCTACAGCTTTACAAAGAAAATGGATGATCGTCTTTACAGCAAAGAACATTTTCTCAGTCTTCATTTCATAACCCCTTTCTATATAGAAGAAAAAAACCTTACAGATATAGATTTGAAAAGTAAAAGCATGGGATGTAACGAGATAATTGTCAGGCTTCCTGAACTGGAAAATACGAGAAATCAATTGAGAAATCAGTTAACACTGATTATTCAGACTAAAAAATATATTAACAAAACCTCACCATCTATGAGTGACAGAAAGAGACTTTTATTTGATCAAACAGCTTCACAGAACAATGAAAGAAAGACGAAACTGATTGATCAGGTAAGGGATCTTATAAATGAAGCCAGATTTTATCTGAATGGAGAAGAAATAAAAGTCAGCGCTATAGCCGGTGTAAAAAACCGTATTAATGAAGCTTTCCAGAAAGCTGTGGAAGTAACTTTCCCGAAACTTAAAATGCTTTCCAGAGTTTACAGGGAAGAAGATATTAAAGAAATACTCTTCAGTGGAAGTGACATCTTCGGAACACTTACTGAGGGAGAAAATGAAGTAAGAGTTTTCATTGAAAGAAAAAGGCCCTATGGCAGGGTTACGGTAAAACATATTATAGAAAACTTTACAGGAAACGGCTACGGGTGGTATCAGCCTGCCATTATATCTCAAATTGCGGGGCTCTATTCTAAAAAGAAAATTATGATATATTACAACTCTTCAGAGCTCCAGGATTTTAAAGAAATCTATAAAAAACTGACTAACTCAAAAGAGTTTGACAGCATTACAGTAGAAATTCAGAGGACAGTCGAAGAGAAAAAGATAGCTAAAGCAAAAGAATTCTATCAGGAACTCTTCAATATATCCCTCACTGTAACTGACCAGAAAGATGTTTATGAGGAATTCAGAAATAAATTGAAGGAAGAAATAAATAAATTAGAGCTCCTTATCAGTAAATCTTCAGAATATCATTTTTTAACAGAATTAATAGAACCTGTGGAAAAATTAAAAGAAATTTCCATTACAGGCATGAACGAATTTTACGAAAAAATCGAAGATAAAATGGGTTCCATCCTGGATATTAATGAAGATATTATAGAGCCTGTTACTACCTTTATGAACAGTCCTCAGAAACAGATTTATGATGAAATAAAAAAATTCATATCAAATCAAAAAGTTAACCTGGAAAAAATACGTGATGAACAAAAAATAAGTTCTCTTAAAATGGTAATGGAAGATAAGAAACCTTACAGGACAGGCTATATGCAGAAATCAAAAAATCTCCTGGAAGATTTAAGATCTTCTCTTACTCCTTTAATTGATGATGCAAAAAAGAGAATTATGGGAAAAGCGGAAGCTTATATAAGGAAACTGGAAAATTATGAAGATTACAAAAAATTACCGCAGAATATGCAGAAGGAAATATTGAAGCCTTTTGAAGATTTCATCAATAAAGGAATAACTGAAGAGCTTATCCCTGTAATAAATGATAAATCAGGGAAACTTGATGAACTTTATGAAAAACAGTTAAAGAAAATAGCCGGTGAAATTGCTAAAGAAAGTAATGTAACTCCTGATGAGATAATAAATATTAAAAAAATCAAGCTCTCTTATAAAAAAGCTACTCTTGAAACAGCAGACGATGTGGAAAATTATGTAAAGGATTTGAGAGATAAACTCCTTGATGAAGTGAAAAATAAAAGAAAAATATATCTCTGATTGGCATTGATCTTGCTGATAGAGTAAAATATTCCTTTAATAAGTAAATAATTACTTTTATAATTTTATATTTACTTATTTACTTATTTATAATATAATTTTTTTAAAGGATGGTGATTAAAATGAAAACCATAACTATGAAGGTAAGCGAACAGGAGCACAAGGAATTTAAAATACTTGCCACAAAAAGAGGAGGAAGTATTAAAGACTTAATTCTTCACTGTATAAAACAGTACAAGGAATCAGGTGAGGCTGATGATTATGAATTTGAGGAACTGGATGAAGAAGATCTTAAGGACTTAGAACAGGCAGATAGAGAATATGAAGCAGGAGAGTATAAAACCTTTACTCAGTTAAAGGAAGAGTATAAATGCCAGTAATTATTTCGAAGTCAGCACAAAAAGACATTGTAAAGTTAGACGAAAAAATAAGGAATAGAATTTTTAAGGCTATAGATAAACTTGAGCAGGGTATTATAAAACCTGACAGATTGCAGGGATGTGATAAAGGCTATAAAGTGAAGGTAGGTAAGTATAGAATTTTATGGAAGTATAAAGATGGAAATATAGAAATTGCAAAGGTAAAGCTTAGAAAGATAGTTTACAGGAATTTATAGATAATATGCAGCGAAGCAATTTAGTGATGAAATTTATTAGAGGGTGACCGTAGAAGAGTTTTTGGAACTGTATAATTAGGATAGAATATCTCTTGTTTCCACACATTACTTAGTGTATAATAATGTGTGAAAGAAGGTGATTTATGTGCCAACAAACCTTGCAATTGATGATAATTTAATTCTAGAAGCCCAGAGAATAGGAGGCCATAAGACAAAAAAAGAAACTGTTACCGAAGCTTTGAAAGAGTATATACAGAAAAGGAAACAGCTAAAAATTATAAATCTTTTCGGAAAAATCGATTACGACCCTGATTATAATTACAAAGAAAGCAGAAAAAGAAATGAATGTGCTGGTTGATACGTCTTTATGGTCTCTTGCTTTAAGAAGAAACAAAGATAATCTTTCACCGGAAGAACTTATTCTTCTGGATGCCTTAAAAAAATTAATCGTGGAAACAAGAGCCGTTATTATAGGCCCTATCAGACAGGAAATACTTTCCGGCATTCCCAATCCTGCACAATTCAAAAAACTAAAAGAACTTTTAAGAGCCTTTGAAGATTTACCTGTCAGTTACATAGAATATGAGAGAGCCTCAGAATTTTACAATCTGTGCCGCAGTAATGGCATACAGGGTTCTCATATCGATTTTTTGATATGTGCCGTAGCGGAGAAATATAATTTGCAGATTTTCACGACTGATAAGGATTTTAGATTTTATTCGAAACATATAGATATTTCGTTTTATAGTCCACCGGGGATTGATTGAATAATTTCAGAGTTAAAAGGATTAAAAATGGATAAAAATAATCTGAAAAATTTTGCAAGACAACTCAGAAACCGCCTCAGGGAAATGGCAGGCGTAAAAATAAACTATTATCTCACAGGTGAGGATATAGAAATAAAATACAGGGAAAAACAGATAAATGAGCTTAAAGGAGAAATTGATTCTATTGGTCTTGATGGAGTAATAGAAAAGGTGTCTTACATATGGTTTAACCGTTTTGTATCTCTCAGATTTATGGAACTGAAGGGTTATACTAAATCAAGGATAATGTCTCCTTTGCCGGAAAGAACAGTGCCTGAAATACTTGAACAGGCAAAGGGAGGGCTTGTTGATGAAGAGCTTCGCCTGGATAGAGATAAAATAAATGATCTTCTGGATGGAAAGATAAAAAGCAGAGACCCGGAAGAAGAAGTCTACAGAATGCTCCTTACAGCAGTATGTAACTATTATCATAAGATTATGCCTTTTATGTTTGAATGGATTGATGATTATACGGAACTCCTTATTCCTGAAAATCTGCTGAAGGCCGGATCTGTGAGGGATGAAATTGTAAAAAATATTTCTGCAGATGATTGTGAAGATGTGGAAATAATAGGCTGGCTTTATCAGTATTATATTTCTGAGAAAAAGGATGAAGTAATAAATGCAAAAAAGAGATATAAACCTGACGAAATTCCTGCAGCTACACAGTTATTTACTCCCAAGTGGATTGTAAAATATATGGTGGATAATACTTTAGGTCAGTTATGGCTTGAAGCAAGGCCGGATTCCTGTCTTAAAGAATTTATGGAGTTTTACATAGAACCCACTGATAAGGATAAGATACCTCCAAGAACAATAAATTCTCCTGAAGATATAACGATTTTTGACCCTGCCTGCGGATCAGGTCATATTCTTGTTTATGCTTTTGATCTTCTGATAAAGATATATGAAGAGGAAGGATACAGCAAGAGTGAAATAGCTTCACTGATTCTTGAGAAGAATTTGTATGGTATCGATATAGACGACAGAGCGGCAAGCCTTGCTTCTTTTGCCCTTATGATGAAGGCGAGAGGATATTATCGGAGGTTTTTTGACAGGGGGATTGTGCCGAATATTATGGCTTTTGTGGATTCTGAGGAGTATGAGATATTTAAGAATGCCAAGGTCTTCGGGTCTTTAATAAGGGTAAGTGATGAGGATATGAAGAGGCTTGAAGAAGATAAAGGGCCTCTTTTTGAGGCGGTACAGGAGAGGTTGAGGAAGCAGGCAAGGTTTTTGTGGCAGAAGTATGATTGTGTTGTAACTAATCCGCCGTATATGTACTCCAAGTATATGGAAAATACTCTTCAGGCTTTTTTAAATAAAGAATATACTCAAACAAAATCTGATCTTTTTGCTTCATTTATGGTTAGAAATATAGAATTAATTCAAGTAAATTCTATGCTTAGTTTTGTTACTCCTTATGTATGGATGTTTATAAAAAATTATGAATGGTTAAGGAAATACCTTCTAGAAAATACAACCATTAATAATTTAATTCAATTAGAATATAATGCTTTTGAACCAGCCTGTGTACCCGTATGCACATTTAGCTTGAGAAAAAAATATATTCCAATAAATGGTAATTATATTAAGTTATCTAATTTTACTGGTTCACAAAATCAACCATTGAAAACGCTAGAAGCTATAAAAAATCCTAATATATACTACAGATATGCATTTAATCAAATAAATCTCATGAAAATTCCAGGTTATCCTATAGCTTACTGGGTAAGTAGTCTCATAATGCAAATTTTCTACAAAACTAAATTATTAGGTGATATAGAAATTATAAAAAAAGGCTTATCAACAGGAAATAATGATAGATTTTTAAAATTTTGGCATGAAGTAAATTATAATTTTATAGAATTTGATCAAAAAAAATATAAAGATTTTCTAAAAAAATGGTATCCACAAACGAAAGGCGGAGCATTTAGAAAATGGTACGGAAACTATGAATATGTAATTAACTGGGAAAATAATGGAAAAGAATTAAAAGAATTCCCCGGTGCTATTATTCGAAATGAACAATATTATTTTAGTAAAGGTATATCTTGGAGTGAGACTAGTTCAAGTTTATTTTCTGCTAGAATATTACCAGAAGGTTTTTTAATTAACTCAGAAAGCCCAACAATTTATAATAAAGAAGATAAACTGACATATTATTATTTATCTCTGCTAAATTCTAAAGTGGTTAGTACTTTGTTAAATTTAATCAATCCTACATTACATTTTTTAGTTGGTGATATTGCAAGAATACCAATAAAGTTATCTTCAAATAACAATGTTGAAAATATTAATGAAATTGCAAAAATAAATGTTTTGATCTCTAAAATAGATTGGAACTCCCATGAAATGAACTGGGATTTTAAAAGTAACGCTATCGTTGCCTGCAAAAAGGTCAAAATAGAAGAAGCCTACAACACCTGGAAATCCTCTGCAGAATTACAATTTCACACTCTCCACAAAAACGAAGAAGAATTAAACAGAATCTTCATAGGAATCTACGGCCTTCAGGATGAACTTACTCCTGATGTAGAATTAAAAGACATTACCATATTAAAAGAAGAAACCTTCATAAACGATAGAGGAGAACTTGAATTCAGACCTGATGAGGTAATGAAACAGTTCATTTCCTATTGTGTTGGATGTATCTTCGGAAGGTATTCCCTGGATAAAGAAGGGCTTATCCTTGCAAATCAGGGAGAAACGGTTGAGGATTATATGAAAATTATCAATCAAATACCTTCTTTTAACCCTGATAAAGACAATATCCTTCCAGTCCTTTCAGATGAATATTTCGAAAATGATATAGTGTCACTCTTCAATAAATTCCTGAAAGTAACCTTCGGCGAAGATACTTTCCATGAAAACCTTGCTTTTATTGAAGAAAAACTGGGTAAAACCATCAGAGCCTATTTTGAAAGAGACTTTTACAATGACCATGTAAAAAGATACAAAAAACGGCCCATCTACTGGCTTTTTCAGTCTCCTAAAAAACATTTCCAGGCTTTAATCTACATGCACCGCTACACACCTGATCTGTGCAGTAAAGTATTAAACGATTATCTCAGAGAATACTCTGCAAAACAGGAATACAGAAAAGTCCAGATTAAGAATGAAATCGATTCGGATACTCTTTCAGGAAAAGAAAAGACAAAAAAAGAAAAAGAAATCAAGGAAATTGATAAAATCCTCAAAGACCTTGCAGAATATGATAAAAAACTGGATTATATGGCAAAACAATATAATCAAATTGACCCTGACGATGGAGTCAGAGTGAATTATTGTAAGTTTAAAGATGTCCTTGCTCCTATAGCAGGACTCGAAAAGGAGTGAATTTTATGTGCAAAATAAATCCCCGTGTTGATTTCGCATTTAAATTGATTTTCGGAAACGAACAAAACAAGGATATACTCATATCTCTTCTAAATTCTATACTGGAAGACTACCAGTCGTCTCCCATAGAATGGATAGAAATACTCAATCCTATAGGGAAAAAGAATTATGATAAAGAGAAACTTGTAATACTTGATATAAGAGCAAGGGATGAAAAAGGTGAGTATTACAATATAGAAATGCAGATAACAGATCAGCATTATTATCAGAAAAGAGCTTTATATTACTGGTCAAAGCTCTACTGTTCACAGATTGAAGAAGGTGAAACATATTTTGATCTGAGAAGGACTGTAAGTATAAATATCCTTAACTTTGACGCTATTGTTACAGGAAAGAATTTTCACAGTGTTTACCGGCTGAAAAATATGGAAGATAATATTGAACTTACAAATCAGATAGAAGTTCACTTTATAGAACTGAAGAAATTTTCAAAGGAACTGCCTGATCTGAAAAGGACACTTGACAGGTGGATATATTTCCTGAAACATGCCGAAAAGTTTTCAGAAAAATCATTGCCTGAACCCCTTAAAGAAGTTAAATCCATTGAAAAAGCAAGTAAGGTTTTAAATAAGATATCTTTGAATAAAGATCAGAGAGAAATTTATGAAGCAAGGCTGAAAACTCTTCGTGATGAAGGTGGAGCTTTAGAAACTGCAAAGATAAAAGGTAAACTTGAGGTTGCAAAAAATATGCTCAGAGACGGATTATCTGTAGAACTGGTCTGTAAATATGTAGGATTACCTTCTGAAGAGATAAACAGGTTGATTGAGAAATGAAAATAATAATATGGACAAAATAAAAGAAAGACTCAACCAGTTATTTGAAACCAGCCGTCTTATCTTCTGGTATGATGAAGAAGGAGATATGCAGCAAATATATCAGGATATTGACCTGCCTGATATAGAAAAAATAGAAATAAAAAATAATGAGTTCTATATAAAATATAAAGTTATCTCTCAGGAGCCTGATAAAAAATTCCTCATCTATGCTCCTTACGGTGAACCTCCGGCAGAAGCAAACTGGCTTATAGATCTCCTTATTGCAAATATATCTTTCTCCGCAGACCACCCGTCAATGATAATACAGGATTTAAACCTGGGCCTTGAAATGAAAAGTTTCATAAAAAAACACCTTTCTTTCTTTAAAAGCCAGAAAAGAATAAAAAAACTCAAAAGCCTTATATCAGAAAAAGATGAACAGAAACAGCTTGCTTTAAAGATGATATCAGTTATTACAGGAACTATTCCTGAGACAGAAGAGATACTCTACAGCCTTTTTAAAGAAATGGATAAAGACGGTGATGACTCATGGAACACCATAGAGAAATATGGATTAAAAGAATATTTCTGGAAAATGATAGAAGATACATTTCATTACAAAACCGATAACCCTGCACTCAAAGATCTTCTCATAAAAATTATCCTTTTCCATTTTTACTCCTCTTTAAAAACCGATGTAAAAGAAAGTCATACAAAACTTTCACAGGACAGTATTATATTCCTTAACAGATGGATGGACAGCTCAAAAAACAAAGAAAGCCTCATCTCTCTGGTAACGAAAATAGAAAAAGAAAGCGGATTTAAAAATAAATTATTTAAGTATGACTACAGAGCTCTTAAAGAGTGTGATCTCCTTGAATCTGTAGAACAAAAAATCATACAGGACATTAAAAACAAATTATTAAAAGAAATTATAAATATAGACGAAGCTATCTCTGTAATACAGAAAAGAAAACTATCCCTCTGGTACAAAGAATATGAAAAGATATATGAAGCGCTGAATATGGCTCTGGAAATCTATAAAATTAAAAATATGGCAATTGATTTTAATTCCTTTGAAGAAGGACTGTCTGCATACAGTAAATCCCTTTATAAATTCGATACTCTCTATAGAAAATATATCTACTATTCCAGAAATCAGGGAGAAACTACCCTTTTAAAAGAACTGGATAACACTATAGAAAATATATATTCCTGCGTATTTCTGCCTTCCCTGAATGATACATGGCAGAAATATGTAGACTCATGCAAAGAATGGAAATCAGATAAACATCCGCTTCAGAATAACTTTTTCCATAATCATATAAATCCCTACTTAAAAAAAGACCAGAAAATCTTTGTTATAATTTCCGATGCTTTCCGATATGAAACAGGAGCAGAACTCTATGAAAGAATTCTGAAAGAAGATAAACTGGAAGGAGAACTTTCCTTTATGTTATCAATGCTTCCAAGTTATACTGCCCCGGGTATGGCAGCTCTTCTTCCACACAAAGAGATCTCCTGTGATATGGAAAAAGATAGATTTCTTGTTGATGGTCAGACTATTCAGTCAATCGATGAGAGACAGAAAGTTCTGGAAAATTTCAATCCGTCCTGCACAGCCATAAAAGCTGATAATTTCCTGTCTTTCACCCGTGATACGGGAAGAGAATTTTCAAAGAAATATAATGTTATCTATATATATGATGACATAATAGATGCCACAGGTGATGACTTCAAAACAGAATTAAACGTATTCGATGCAGTTGAAAAGTCTTTTGAAAGAATGGAAAAATTAATAAAACATATAGTTAATTTTAACGGAACCAATATTATAATAACAAGCGATCACGGGTTTTTATATCAGCACAGAACACCGGAAGAAATAGATTTCAAGAAAATCACCGATACAGGCGGAACTATCTTAAAAAAGAATCGTCGTTTCTTAATAGGTACAGATCTCATAGAAATAAGCCCCACAAAAAAATTCACTTCTTCTGAACTGAATATTTCAGGAGATTATGATTTTCTAATAGCAAAATCCATACAGAGACTGAAAACCCAGGGAGGGGGGTGCCGTTTTGTCCATGGCGGTTCAAGCCTTCAGGAAATAGTGGTTCCTGTAATAAAAATAAAATGTAAAAGAGAAAGCACTACAAAAAAAGTGGAAGTCGATATTATCCAGACACAGTCAGCAATTACAAGCAATCAATTCCCTGTCAATTTTGTTCAGAAAGAACCTCTGTCTGAAAAAATACTGCCCAGGAAATTAAAATGCGGATTTTATAGTAAAGACGGCAATCTAATATCTGACGAAAATACACTCCTCTTCGAATCAAAAGAAGATGATATGAGAAACAGAGAACAAAAATGCATTTTCAGATTCAAAAGTGATTCCTCAGATTATAACGGACAGCCTGTAGAATTAAAATTAAAAGAACTCATAGAAAACACAAATGAATATGCAGAATACAAGAAAGTCCTTTTCGATATGCATATAGCTTTTGGAAATGAATTTGATGAATGGTGATGCCCATGGAAGATATTAATAATAAAGAAGATATTAATAAAGAAGATATTAATAAGAAATTACTCTCTCTTTTTCCCGGTAAAGTAGTAAGAAAAGATCTGACCAAACTCATAAAAGAAGGAGCCAATGTTCCTACCTATGTCCTTGAATATCTCCTTGGTATGTACTGTTCTTCAGATGTGGAAGAAACAGTAAAATGGGGAATAGAAAAAGTAAAAGGAATTCTCTCTGATAACTATGTCAGAACAGATGAAGCAGAAAAAATTAAATCCCATATAAGAGAAAAAGGACGCTATAAAGTTATAGATAAAGTAACTGTCCACCTGAATGAAAAAAAAGACAGATATGAAGCATTCCTGACAAATCTTGGTCTGAAAGAAATTGTTACTGCTCCTGACTATATCAAAAAATTTGAAAAGCTCCTTGCAGGAGGCATATGGTGTATTCTTACTATTGAGTATTTCTATGACGAATCTGCAAAAGACAGTCCCTTTGTATTAAGAGAACTTAAACCGATACAGATGCCTAATATGGAGATGAATGAACTCTTTACAGGAAGAAAATCCTTCAACACTCAGGAATGGATTGATATTATATTAAGAAGTGTGGGAATGGAGCCTGCCAACCTGGATGAAAAAAGCAAATGGCATTTAATAGCAAGGCTTATACCTTTTGTGGAAAACAATTACAATATGTGCGAACTAGGTCCCAGAGGAACAGGGAAATCTTACGTCTATAAAGAAATGTCTCCTAACTCCATACTCGTCTCAGGAGGCCAGACAACAGTAGCAAACCTGTTTTACAACATGGCAACAAGAAGGGTGGGCCTTGTAGGACTATGGGATATAGTAGCCTTTGATGAAGTGGCAGGTATAAACTTCAAAGATAAAGGCGGAATCCAGATAATGAAAGATTATATGGCTTCCGGCTCCTTTGCAAGAGGAAAAGATCCTGTAGAAGCCAATGCAGCAATGGTTTTCATAGGAAATATAAACGAGCCTATCGAACATCTCTTAAAAACATCCCATCTTCTTTCACCATTCCCTGAAGAAATGATAGACACAGCCTTTTTCGACAGATTTCATATCTACCTTCCCGGCTGGGAAGTCCCAAAGATGAGACCGGAATTCTTCACAGATCACTTCGGTTTTATTACAGACTATCTGGCAGAATGGTTCCGGGAAATGAGAAAAAAGAACTTTGCCGATGCTATAAACAAATACTACAGACTCGGAAACAATCTTAATCAGCGTGACGTAATAGCAGTAAAAAAGACAGTAAGCGGCCTTCTGAAAATACTATATCCCCACGGAGAATTCACAAAAGAAGAATTACAGACCTGCCTGGAATACGCTCTTACAGGAAGAAGAAGAATAAAAGAACAGTTAAAAAAAATCGGAGGAATGGAATTTTACGATGTCCACTTCTCATACATTGATCCGGAAAAAGAAGAAGAAAAATTTATCACCTTACCGGAAGTAGGAGGAAGAAATCTTATCCCGGAAGGAAGGCAGAACCCGGGAATAGTCTATGTAATAGCAAAAAGTATCGAAACAGGCCATAAAGGACTTTATAAACTCGAAATTCAAATAATGTCAGGAAGTGGAAAATTCAGCCATACAGGTTTCGGATCAAAAAAGATAACCGGAGATGAATTAAAAGAGGGAGAAAATTACTTCAAAGCAAACCTGACCAGAATTTCAGGAACAAGTAAATATACAGAAACAGACTTCCATATGAAGGCAGTAGACATGAACGGAATAGGAGAAGCAAAAGAAATAGAACTGGCAGTCTTTCTCTCACTGGTCTCCGGCATAACAAGAAAATCTATCCAGCCTCAGACTGTAGTAATAGGCTCAATGAGCATAGGAGGAACAATAATAAAAACAGACTCCCTTGCAGACGCCCTGCAGATAGCAGTAGACAGCGGAGCAAAAAAAGTCCTAATACCTGTAAGCAATATGGTAGAACTCGTCACAGTTCCGCCGGAACTTTATATAAAAATTCAGTTAATTCATTATAATGACCCTATAGATGCAGCATTTAAAGCTTTAGGAGTAGCTTGACAATATCACATTAGATTATAGGTCTAAATATTTTTTTAAATCCTTTCAGTTCTGGTTTAAATTATAAAAAATCAGGGTATCTTCTATAATAAAAAAATCTTCAAGAAAAGAGAAAATGCCTGATGATATATTATAACCTGAAATTAGAAGATATAAAAGAGCGAATGGACTCATTAAGTAAATTTTATGAAAAATTCAGAAAATATTTTCGAAGCAAAACCAGAGAAGTATCTTCCCGGGGACTTGAATATATAAAATGTCGGAGCAGGTAACAGAGATAAATGGCCAGTCTCTAAGTACCGAGACAGGTAAATAAGTATCCAAAAAACATATACACCTGTCTCTGTCCGGGCTCTGAAGCAAAAAATATGCCGTCAAAGGAGAAAGTTATAACTTAAATAAATACAAAACTGTATATTCTGTAATAATAGATTTCATTGTAACAGGATCATAGATTTTGCGTAAGAGCCCGGACAGGGACAGACTTGTGAGATGGATACTAACCTGCCTGTTGCGGTACCAAGCCATTTTATATCAAAATCTCCCTGGAGTGAAGAAGAAATAATAAAAGATTAGAGAAATTTTAAAGCAAA